>JBLHWG010000108.1:0-14717 GCA_047629055.1 Halioglobus sp. | reverse complement strand
CTAGGCATTCTTTCACTAAAACATCAACACAATCGACCGTGCGTGCCTCTTCGGCCCCATAGGCGCGAGCACGGGACGCAATGTCCTCGAAGTCATCTTCATCAGGCTGACCCAGGTCAGCTGTGTATGCATAGGGCACCGACCCTTTTTGCCGCATCCACGCGATAGCCGCAGAAGTATCCAGACCACCTGAGAAAGCAATTCCTACTTTCTGGTCCACCGGTAAAGACAACAGAATTTTATTCATCTATCCAAAAACCACACACAAGCCACACAGTCCCCCAGTCTACCAAACATCCCGCCGGGAATCCCGACGGGTCGGACCACGATTAGGCGTTGATAATATTAAAAGTTTAATGAAATACAGGCCCATATCGATCCTTAAAGCCCTTTTTTTCTCGAATAAAGGGAGTATTAGTGCGTTCTTGAGGAGCATCTTGTTACCGAATGGATGCTGAAACTCGACAAGAAGCTAGAGTACCGTTCTCATTGAACAGCCAGGATCCCGTGCACAATAAATAACCTTAAACGTAGCCTTTAGCGGTTAAAACAGGGGTTTAAGGTGAGAAATCAGTGTTTTTTGAGTGAAAATACTATTTATATCAATAGCTTATGGTGGCCTGACCCTAGCGTTCTTTTAGGAATGGGATGCCTACGGCTTTGGGGGCGGTGGCTCGGCCGATGAAACCGGCAAGCAAGATCACAGTCAGCACGTAAGGCAATGCTTGTATAGCTTGTACTGGGACCTCGCCGATAAAAGGTAGAACAACGCCTTGCAGACGAATAGCCATGGCGTCAAGGAAACCAAACATCAGACAGGCGAGCATCGCTGGCAGAGGTCTCCATTTGCCAAAAATAAGCGCTGCTAGTGCGATATACCCCTGGCCAGCCGTCATTTCACGGACAAAAGATGCATTTTGAGCTGTTGATAAATACGCTCCAGCGATTCCTGCTAATCCGCCACAGATTGCCACTGCGGAATATCGCAAACCACTTACCGACAAACCTGCAGTATCAACAGCTAGAGGATTCTCACCAACCGCTCGGATTCGCAGCCCAAAGCGCGTGCGGTATACCACCCACCATGTTACAAACACGGCAGCCCACGCAACATACACCAGCAGATTATGACCACTGATGACGTCGCTGTAGAACTGGCCTAAAACAGGAATGGATTCAGCGGCGTCTGCAAACGGTAAGGTCAATGGCATGAAGCGCGACTCACTTGGCAGCGCCGGCGTTTGCCCACCTTGAGAAAACCAGGCTATACCCAGCACCACGGTCAGCCCAGAGGCGAGTATATTAATAGCCAAACCACTCACTACCTGATTACCACGATGCGTAATACACGCAAAACCGTGCAGCAGTCCCAACGCAATTCCCACGGCAATGCCTGCCATCAACCCAAACCAGGCACTGCCGGCTACCGCAGCCACTGCACCGGCAGCAAAGGCTGCAGCCAGCATTTTACCTTCAAGACTGATATCCACGATGCCTGAACGCTCAGAGAACAGACCCGCCATAGCAGCGAGTATCAGAGGGGTTGATACTCGAAGAGTGGCATCAAGGATGGCGAAAAAAGCGCTTAATGTATCCATTAGGCTGATGCGACCTCATCGACAGAGCGAAATTTGAGGTACATGTGAACAACCCATGGACGCAACATCAACGCCAGCGCACCAGAAAACAAGATGATTAAACCCTGGATGGCAACGACCATTTCGCGCGTTATTTTGGGAATTTCGAATGCCAGCTCCGCCCCTCCTTGATACAAAACGCCAAACAACAGACTCGCCATTATGATGCCGACCGGATGGTTACGACCCATTAGCGACACCGCTATGCCAGTAAATCCATACCCAGCCGTAAAATTGAGTAACAACCGGTGATGGACACCCATTATTTCATTAACGGCAACAAAGCCTGCCAGTGCACCGGAAAGACACATTGTGGTGACGATAATTGTTTTGGGGCGTATACCCGCATATCGAGCAGCACCTTCACTTTGGCCGGCTGTTCGAAGCTCATACCCCCAACGGGTGCGCCAGATATAGACCCAAACAAACAAACAACAGAACAAGGCGAAAAACAGCGAGAGATTGAGCGGTGAGCGCGTGACGGTTATACCAAACCAGGCAAGGAATTCATGCATGAAGGGTAACCATGCAGCTTCGTCGAATACTCTGGATTCTGGCGACATTTGTCCGGGCTTAATCAATACATTGACCAGCAGATACACCATGATTGACGAGGCAATAAAGTTAAACATAATCGTAGTTATGACTATGTGACTCCCTCGATGAGCCTGTAACCAAGCAGGAATAAATGCCCAGGCAGCACCAAAAATTCCTGCGGCAAGAATCCCCAAAGGGATTAGTACTAAGGTTGGCAAATAACCATCAAACGCCAAAAATACAAGCCCAACACCCAAGCCGCCAATATAGGCCTGACCTTCTCCACCAATATTGAACAAGCTGGCGTGAAAAGCTACGGCAACCGCTAACCCTGTAAAGATGAAATTGGTAGTGTAGTAAAGCGTGTAGCCGATAGCCTCATCGTAACCAAATGCGCCCTTGATCATAATGCCGACCGCTTCAACTGGATTGACGCCAATTGCGAGCATGATCAATCCAGCGAAAAACAACGCCATGATGATGTTGAGAATTGGAATGACACCGATTTCAATCCAACTAGGCAATGCGATACCACTGGTATTAATTTTCATGCGGCATCTTCTTGGTGTGCGTTGGCCATCATGAGCCCCAGCTGCGTCTTGTCTGCATCCCGTCCGTTGATCTCAGCAACAATCTCTCCTTCATACATTACGACGATGCGATCCGCCAATGCCATGATTTCATCCAGCTCTACGGAAACCAGTAAAACTGCGCAACCACCGTCCCGCATTTCAACTATCTTCTCGTGTATGAGTTCTATAGCCCCGATGTCAACGCCACGCGTCGGTTGTCCAACCAACAAAACATCAGGCATTTTTTCCAGCTCTCGAGCGAGGATCAACTTCTGCTGATTTCCACCAGAAAAAGAAGCTGATTTCAGTTTGGGGTCACCAGGTCGAACATCGAAACCACTCATTAACCCACGGCAGGCATGACGAATTCGGTCGAGTTGCAACAATCCTCGCAGATTAAATTGCCTAGCCCTTTGATAACCGAGCACTGAACTCTCAGCAGCAGTAAAGGCTTTCACCAATCCAAGTTTTAATCGATCTTCGGGGACATGATGAACTTTTAGAGTTCTCATCTGAGCCGGCCCCACTGGATTATCCGGTGTGACTGCTTGTCCGTTGATGACAAAGCTACCCGTTGTGGGCTCAGTAATACCCGACAACACCTCAAGCAACATGCTTTGTCCGTTGCCAGCGACTCCTGCAACACCCAGTATTTCTCCACGCTTAACGGAAAAAGACAAATTCTTTAGCCGTTGCTTGCCGGTTTTATCGATAACACCCAAATTCACCACATCAATACCCGTTTCGGTGTCCGCAGGTAGTGAATGTTCGCGATGGTAATTGCGAGTTTCTAGCTTACGCCCAACCATGAGTTCGGCAAGCTCGCTCATGTTTGTCTCGGATGTATTCAGGTGCGCCACCATTTCACCCAGCCTAAGGACTGACACGGTGTCTGTTATGTCCATGATTTCACGCAGCTTGTGAGTGATCAGGATGATGGTCACACCACGCTCTTTTAGTGCATTTAGAACGCGGAACAGCTGATCTGCCTCTTGGGGTGTCAAAACACCTGTTGGCTCATCAAGAATCAGAATTTCTGCGTTCCTGTACAAAGCTTTGAGTATTTCAGTACGCTGTTGCTCACCAACGGGTAATTCGGAAATCAAGGCATCGATGTGAACAGAAAGCTGATACTCATTAGCCAACCGTTCTAATTCGCGACGTGCATCAGCGGCACTCTTTGAGATTAATGCGTGCTCTTCCGCACCCAGCATGACGTTCTCGAGCACGCTGAAGGTATCAACTAGCATGAAATGCTGATGCACCATGCCAATACCTGCATCGATGGCATCGCGAGAACTGTGAATGGATACCACCTCACCATTAATTAGAATATCCCCTGTATCGGCTTGGTAGAAGCCGTAGAGAATGCTCATGAGTGTGGATTTGCCCGCACCGTTTTCACCCACAATGCCGTGAATTGTGCCGGATTTGACCTTGAGGTCGATATCTTTATTGGCTCGTACTGCACCAAAGCGTTTAGATATACCGCGTAATTCGATAGCGTACTGGGAGGCCAAAGCCGCCTCCACATCGTCAGACGCGGCTGCAGATGCAGCCTCGTCTCGACTTTTAGCAGGATTATTCATTGACATGCCCGGACATGTTTAACTCCAAGCAGACAAATCATTACCGCTAATCCTTCTAGTTAATGCAGCTAACTAATAAGTACAAGAGCTGTCGCTCATGTAGTCATGAACGCTAATTTCACCAGCAATAATACCCGCAGTCGCAACTTCAACAGCTGCTTTCATTTCTTCTGTTACCAGGCTTTCATTGTGCTCGTCTAGCGCCCAACCTACACCTTCTTCAGCAAGACCCAACACTTTAAATCCTGGCGCCCATGTGTCGTTCATAGCTTCGTTGAAAGCGTTATAAGCTGCAACGTCAACACGCTTGAGCATCGATGTCAGCATTGTGCCCGGATGCATGTAGTTCTGGTTGGAATCAACACCTACGGCTAATTTTCCACCGTCTTTAGCTGCTTGATAAACACCAACACCTGTACCACCAGCCGCTGCATAAATGACATCAACACCTCGGTCAAATTGACCTTTGGCCAGTTCGCTTCCGCGACCCGGATCATTCCATGCTGAAGGAGTTGAACCCGTCATGTTCTGAATAACGCCAACTGTGGCGTTCGCATGCTTAGCGCCTTGCTCATAACCACAAGCAAATCGACGAATAAGTGGGATGTCCATACCGCCAACAAATCCAACCATATTGTTTTCTGATGCCATCGCAGCTAACAGGCCGACCAGAAACGAACCTTCGTGCTCTTTAAAAACAACGGATTGGACGTTCGGTAAATCGACAACACCATCGATAATGGTGAATTTTGTGTCAGGAAATTCTTTAGCAACCGTTTCCATCGGGCCTGCCTGGGCAAATCCAACACCTAGGATAGGATTAGCGCCGCGTTGAGCCATTCGACGAAGCGCCTGCTCTCGCTGTGTTTCGTTGGTGACTTCAAATTCCCGGTATTCGATGCCGGTTTCAGCCTTGAACCGCTCAACGCCATCAAAAACGCCCTGATTGAATGACTTGTCGAACTTACCGCCCATGTCGAATACGACGGCAGGCGTAATGTCAGCTGCCGTGGCCGCAGAAGCTGCAAACAGCATCCCAGCAACAACACCCAAGCGTGTGATTGTCATAGTGTCTATCCTCGATAAATTGGCAACGGTTCGGTAAAAAAAGTGCCACGTAAAGAGCCTCTTCTGACCGCCTGGATCGAGTGTATCACGAACCTTTTTTGACGCAAAAGCATAACGAGTGAGTTTACTCAACCGGATATGCGAACTAACACCTGTTCCCTTACTCCACTGACTGCTCAGCTTCAAGCAAAATTCTGGCTAACTCAGGAAAGCTGTCCTTATAGTAGTAAGGCGATGTCTGATCAGGACTTTGCGTGTTTTCCTCATTCACGCCGTAATCGAGCCCTTTTTCGCTCAGCACTTTGTACTTTTTTATGACACCCGGGCGTGTCGTACTTTCTCGCGTAGCTTCTTCAAGCAAACCAATTTTCAGCATCAGCTTATTGGCTTTTACTGCCGAAAGCGCCACACCATGCTCTTTAAGCAACTTAGTGATTGCTTCAACGTCTTTACCTTTCATGACAACCTGCCCTGTCCCAGAATGAAATTTCGTAAAACCTAGCGTTGGCGTCAAAATAAAATTACATTTTCCGGCGCCCTCCTCTCGTCCAGCAAGGCGACAGAAGGGCGAATTGCTAGCTATTCAACCGACGAACAACGCAGGTGCAACGCGGGTGCAACGCGGGTGCAACGCGGTTGGGCGAGCTGCATAGGCATTGGAAAATGTGAAGTTATTTTGACACCAACCCTTAGGTACAAAGTTTAATGCATATGGCGTGCGACTCGCCATTGAGCTTGTTCCATATTATGTTCATCAGCACACCAAAATATCGCCCCACTCTTTAAAGCCCTAATAATAAACGATCATGCACCTGACTCGCTCCCAGTCCCGGACACCGATTCCGCTTCAGAGCTGGTCACGGGTGAGCGTTGGAATTCTGCATCTCGATAACGCTCGGCAAATGCCTGAGCATCTAAAGGACTCATGCCGACAAGCTCCAAAACGTCCTCCCCCATTAACAGGGCTGTTTCTAACGTTTCCCGGTAGGCCCGATCTGCACCCACACTAATCAGCTTGCGCTCATCAGCCGTATTCAGCGCTCTGGCAAGAATGATCATATGAGGGTATTCCCGCCTCACCCTTTTAAGCAGCTCCGCTGCAGGATCCGGATCATCGATAGCAATGACTAGAACGGCCGCTCGCCCGCCACCTGCAGCCTCAAACAAATCAGGTCTTAGCGCATCGCCGTAGAAAGCCACAAATCCGTCAGCTCGAGCTTCTGCAAATCTGTCTGGATTGTGGTCAACGATAACAGCGCGATAGCCATTGTCCCTCAACATGCGGGCAATGACTCGCCCGACTCGGCCGAATCCGGCAATGATCACCTGTGAATCCGCTGTGGCACCTTGCTCTACACCCGTATCAGTTTGTTGCCTCGCTGGCAGGTTATCGCGTCGCGCTGCAAAGAACAACAACATGGGTGTCGTAAGCATTGATAACGCAACCACCAGAACAAGTTGTGCCGCAAGGGCTTCCGGAATTGCTCGATAACTAATAGCCATTGCTATGACAACAAAGGCCAGCTCACCACTTTGCGCAAGCACCGTCGCCAACCAGATTCGCTGCTGCCTGGGAACTTTGGAATAGCGAAGGATATTTCGCACAATCCAGGCTTTTACAAAGACCAGCAAAGCCACAAGAGCAAATGTTTCTAGCGGTTTTTTCAAAAATGTCGCAAAGTCAATTTGCATACCTGTGGAAATAAAAAACATCCCAACCAACAAGCCACTGAACGGAAAAATAGCAATTCTGATTGCCGAACCATATTCGGACCGAACCAGTAGCAAGCCACCTAATAGCGCCCCTAATTCAAGTGGCAGATCCAGCGCTTGAACTAACAGCAACAGACCGATTATTAGTAACAAGGCGAATGCTGCGAATACCTCGTTGAGCCCCACGCTTACTACATAGCGAAAAACACGCCTCAGCAATAGGTGGCCAAAAATGCCAAAAGCTACCAAAACTAGCAAACCCATAATCACTTTCGGCCATGGGCTACCCTGAATCACGATGGAATCGAAGCTCAATAATGGCAGGAAAATAATGACCGGCACTAACGCAATGAGTTGTGTCAGGAGCAATTGCTGACCCGTTTCAGTCAGAGGCGATCCCGTTGGATAGCGTTCGTTGAATGCGTGACTGGCAACTGCCTCAGAGGAAATAGATAGCGCAAGCCCTGCCACCAAAGCATGATGCCAAGGATGACCTATGAGCATACCAACAAACGTTATTACCATTGTAGTGAGGCAGAACTGCAAAACACCTAAAGAGATGAGATCACCCAGTAGACGATGCACTCGGGCAGGCGTTGCCTGCATCGCCACCTGAAATAGGATAAACACTGTAGCCACACGAGAAAATAGCTCAATGTGTTCTGCATCCCATATTAGGGCCAAGCCCCAGGGCCCCACAATAATTCCAGCAAAAAGATAGCCAAAAACAGGCCCTAGCCCTAGCCTTTTCGCACTGGGCACTGCCAACAATCCGGCCAATAAATAAATAAATATATTGAGGAGAAGGCTATTAGATTCTTCCAACAGGTCTCTCCCGAGAGAAGATTAAATAGCCGTCAATGCCACCGACCATCACTTGATCATGATCTTGTCCATTGGGTTAGAAACCCATCCAGCCAACGCGTAACGCGGGCATCGTGAGTGTGAGCATCAGACATCATGCGTGCCCGCTGGTCATCAGAAAGCTGCCCTGGCTTACGAAGACGGTTGCGTTCTTGCCAGATTGCTAGAACTTCGGCGTTGACCTCAGGATGAAATTGCACACCTAGAATTTTTTCACTCAAACTGTATCCCTGATTAGGAAATTCCTCGCCAGTCGCGATTCGCCGCGTTCCAGGGGGTATATCGAAGCCTTCCGAATGCCACTGCATCACCGTGAGGGGCTCACTGAGAAAATCGCTATGCTCAGGTTCCGGATCGACGCGGCAAAACCCGACTTCCTTTATTTCCTCATCGTGTGGACGCACCGTGGCACCTAGCACTCTGGCCAGTATTTGTGCACCCAAACAAATTCCGAAATACGGTGTCTCACATTTCAGACATTGTTCAACGAATACAAGCTCGCGACGAACCCAATCGTGATCGCCGCAATCGTTTGCGCTATTGGCACCACCGAATACAATGACACCTGCGTAGTTCTCGGGATCCGGGAAGGGTTGATCACTGACTGGATAGCACCAATCAATGTCGAACTGCTTTTCTTCCATCCAACGGGTGCACCTGTCGACATTCCAGTTTTCCGAATGTTTTACAAATAGGTAGCGTTTGGAAACAGAACTCATTAAAACTTATCGCACTCGGATGTAAAAAGGATCAGATATAGCTGTAGCACCAAAAGGATCAATCGCTTCGATAAGTAAATCTCGGACCCAGGTTCGTGCTAGCGGACGTCCTGATATTACTCCTGTATCCGCATCAATAGTCACGCCGGCAGGTAATTCTTCCGTTCCAAAAATTGAAAATTTCAATTCATCAGCATCAGCATCTTCGAATTCAGGTGTCAAAGAGCTAATGGCTGCGCCCAGGAAAAGAGTTTGACTGAAGACCGTATCCTCGACGTAAACTGGCGCTGTGTTGCCTTCAGCCGCAGGTAGCTCAACAATCTCAAGAGTAATGAGGCTTTCAATTTCCCGGCCTCCATCACTGATTAAAAGCTCAAGCAGATAAGTACCGACATCACTCAGAATGGGCGTGCCCAATAGCACTCCATTATTCGAAAGTGTCAATCTGCTGCCAACCGGTAAGCCTCCACCAGAGGCAAACGAAAAACTCAGGGCGCCTTCTTCCGGATCCGCAAAGTACAAAGATAGGTTTTCGCCAAAGATTTCACCTGCAAAGGCGCTTAACAGAGGAATATAATCAAGTTGTTCCGGCGCTTGATTGCTAGCAACAATTCTTAACGTAACAGTTGCGACAGACTCGCTCACACCATCGCTGAGAATGTACTCAAACGTATCAATTTGGTCCGAAAGAATGCCGACCAAGTTGGATTCGTAAGTGAAAGAACCGTCGTCTCCTAGTTTAAAAAAACTGTCAAATTCAGGTGCAATGCTCGGTTCGGTAAGAATGTGTAATCCATCGTTACTGACATCGATGTCGTCGCTATCGTTACTCAACAGGTTTGTCGAACTAGCTGAAAATACTTCACGAATACCTTCACGGATAACGAATGTATCGTCGTTGGCATCAGGCGCTTCGTTGATGGCTATCAAGCAGAAGTCACGCTCAATTGTATCAATAGTACCGGTTATGTCCTGAACGCTTAATCCGAAACGCAAGCCGACAGAGGCCTGAAGCTCAGGCGCAGTGAACACAAATGCAGCGACACCGTCGGTGGTAGTCACCGGCTCGAAACTCACAGAGCAATTGGATGGATCTGTACACGCATCGATCAGGCTACCGGCGGCGTTGACGATATTAAACCCATCTTGACCTTCACAGGAGGCCAACTTGCCCTGCTCTAATGGAAAAGCACTCCAGATGTAAGTCTGTTCATCAGCGGTAGTCGAGCTTGAGCTAGTCACAATGCGAGCTTCAGTCTGCTCGTTCAGCGCCTTGACTGAACCAATTGGAAAATCGTCCAGGAAAATCTCAGTTCTTGGCGCAACGCCTTGTGAACCTGTGGAATCAACCCAGTTACAAGCCACAAGCAACGGGCCAAGCAAAGCCAGTAGCGGCCAAACCCCAATTCGTGTCTTCACGTTCAACTCACCTTATGTGATGGTCAATAATGGTTTGCAGAAAATTCTGCCGAACTGCCTCTGCATCTACTTTCATACAGACAGACGTTGCTGGGCGGTTCTGCCAAAACGGCAAAGGGTAATCATAGCCTCTACGATCCAATGCCAGCTGACCAATTGCGATACCGTCATCTACCACTCTGGCAGCACCACTTTCAGTTGTAAAGGCTTCAGGCATCACCACGCAAGCAATTGCTGCAGCATCGTGCATGGCGCACTGCGGCTCGTCACCGCAGGCAACCGCCTCTTTGGCAGCACCACTTTGCGTATAGAAATCGACGTAGAAACGACTGCTGTTCCAGAGAAGCTCACCAGAGAGGCCCGCATTATCACCGAGGGATTTTAAATGACTGTCTTTGAGCATAATTTGATGAGTCACATCAAGGCCCACAAGGGTTGCAGGCCATTCGACTGCAAACAAGGCGTCTGCAGCATGAGGGTCGTTTAAAAAATTCGCCTCCGCCAAAGGCGACACATTGCCAGGCTCATCCACGGTACCCCCCATGATAACCAGACCGGCCACGAGACCAGGAAGTGCAGGTTCGCGCTTTAACGCCTCAGCAATGTTTGTCAGAGGTCCCACCGCCACCAGAGTGATCTGTCCAGGATGCTCACGCGCAGCATTTATAATGAAATCTGCAGCATCTAAAGGTTCAATAGACGAGTGCCGCGCATGTGCTCGCAGGGGCGCTGATTCAATGGCAGGAACACCCGGCATACTCCCCGGATACACATTTCCAAGACCATCTGCACCGTGCACAAAATCCGCGTACGGTCGAGGTGCTTGAACGCTAGGCACGGCAGCCCCCTTTGCAACAGCAACATCAGTTGCTCCCAATACATCGAGTACATATTGAGCATTGCGAGTGGCAAAATCTATGTTTATGTTGCCGTAAACAACCGTTAACGCCAGCAACTCAATATCAGGATGAGCCAACGCGTACGCAATGGCCATGGCGTCGTCACAACCAGGATCGGTGTCCAGAATTATTTTATGCATAAGAAACGTTTTCTAGTGAGCATCAGCAAATTAAGCGTGGAAGGCATCAACTGCCCCGGCATCCGGAATACTGGGAGCAGCACCGGATTGAGTGACTGATAGCGCCGCAGCAGTGCAGGCGCGCTTTAAACAAGACGCATCATCACGCCCCTCAATCATTGACGCCAGGAAATAACCCACAAACGTATCTCCGGCACCCGTTGTGTCTACAACATCAACCTTGAGGGCAGCGTGGCGAATCAGTTCGTCTGAGTGCTGAAGTAAAGCGCCTTTTGAACCTAGCGTCATAACAAGCCGAGTATCCGGGTAACGGCTAGCCAGACGAGCTAATATTTGCGCAGGATCAGAGGTACCAGCTAAGGCTTGCGCTTCAGTTTCGTTGACAATCAATACCGCGCATCGCTCCAATGGTAATGCAGCGATCTCAGCGGTCATCGGTGCCGGATTAAATATAATTTTCATGCCTTTGTTGACTGCAATGTCAAATGCTACAGAAATATCATTGCATTCGTTCTGTATCAGCAGCCAATCGTCAGCCGATGCGTCGCGCAAGTGACGTTCCAGAATTGAGCGGGTGAAAGACTGGTTAGCTCCGCCGTGCAAAATAATGGAATTCTCACCGTTGTCATCCACCTGAATAATAGCGTGACCACTTGCACCGTCAATTTGCTCGGTATGACTGATATCGACCCCTGCAGCCTGCATTTGCTCAGCCGCCCATTGATCGCTGCGACCAATTCGCCCTACATGGCACACAGATGCGCCTGCGCGAGCAATAGCAACCGATTGATTCGCTCCTTTGCCACCCAGCACAGTATCCATGGAAGTGCTGGACAGCGTTTCGCCGGCCATTACCAGATGCGGCACTCGATAAACCAGGTCGATATTGATAGAACCGAAGTTGTAAACCGTCATCACACAGTCGCTGTGAAAGCTATTAGAGGAGAAGTGTAACAGCGTGACCGATTCACTCCACGATGTCAGCTAAATTCGGTAACATTGATGAGCTAGATTGTAAAGTCACCCCATTTTCCACAAAACGCCAACACTTGGCTAACCTCTAAAGAGGCGCATTTTTCATGAATTACCCTGCCGAAGTTCGACTGGTAGAAGTTGGCCCTCGCGATGGCCTTCAAAATGAGGCGTCGAAGCTAAGTGTCGAGCAGAAAAGCACCTTGGTTGACTACCTATCTAATAGTGGGCTGCGAGTTATCGAGACTGGCTCGTTTGTATCACCGCGCTGGGTTCCACAAATGGCAAACTCTACCGAAGTTTTCAACACAATAGAACGAAAACCAGGTGTACGTTACTCGGCACTGACACCCAACGAAAGAGGCCTGCGGGACGCGATGGCAGCTGATGCAGACGAGGTCGCCATTTTTGTGGCTGTCACAGAGAGTTTTTCTCAAAAAAACCTAAACGCGAGCATCCAGGAGACCCTGGATCGTTACCAATCCGTGTTAAAGATTGCCCAGGAGCATCAGCTTCCAGTCCGTGGTTATTTGTCGTGCGTCTTGGGCTGCCCTTACGAAGGAGACGTCAATCCTGAGCAGGTAACGGTGCTGACCCAGCAACTGCTTGAGGCTGGCTGTTACGAGGTGTCACTCGGCGATACCATCGGTACTGGCACTGCCGGAAGCATGTCCCGTCTTCTTGAGACACTGTTCAGTAAGAACATAACTACAGAACAAATTGCTATGCATTGTCACGATACCTACGGACAGGCATTAGCGAATATTGTTATCGCATTACAGCACGGAATAGCAACTATAGACGTATCGGTAGCAGGCCTTGGCGGCTGCCCGTATGCAATAGGTGCTACCGGCAATGTGGCAACAGAAGATGTTATATACCTGCTCAATGGCTTGGGCATCAAGCATGGTGTGGAGCTGTCTTCACTGCTGAAAGCCAGCGACTATATTTGCACTCAACTCGGACGTGAAACCCAATCACGCGCCGGTCGGGCTCTCCAACTTAACCAATCAGGATCCTGATGTCTGAGTATGAATTGAACATTGCGTCACCGTGCCGTGGTGTCTGCCGTATTGACGAACCCTCCCAGCTTTGCGAAGGCTGCCTGCGAACAATAGATGAAATCACTCGCTGGTCACGTATGGACAGCGATCAAAAGCTGTCCGTACTCACAGCTTGCCTAGACCGTCAGCATATACCCAGTAGCCCTGGAAGTTCTGAAAGATCAGACAACATGGCAGACGGCGTACCTGGCAGTGCTTCTGATGGCTGTGAATAGCGATTCACCCAAGCCACTTTAAAACCAAAGTGAGCCGCGCCTGCTGCGTCCCAGGCATTAGACGATAGGAAGGCAATATTTTTGGCCGGTATTCCCAGCGAGTCGACAGCCAACTGATATACACGAGCATCGGGCTTGAAAACACCCACTGCCTCCACGGAAAGCTGGTGATCAATGAGAGTTTGAATGCCTGCGTTTTCTACGGCAGCTTCGATCATTGATGGAGACCCGTTGGTCAATATGGCTGTGCGCATGCCACCCTGCTTCAAACTATGCAACACGCCAGAGACCTCTTCAAAGGGACTCAGTCTTAAGTACGCTTCCATAAGTTCATCGTGCAAAGTGGGGCCAGCAATCGAAAACTCCCTCAATGTGACGGACAAGGCATCTGCAGTCAGATGCCAAAAATCGATATGGCTTTTCATCAAGCTGCGAAGCCAGGTGTATTCCAATTGTCTAACCCGCCATGCTGCGGACACTTCTGCGTACTGTGGCCCAATCTTGTCTTGCAGACTGGCAACCGCAGAACTGACATTAAACAGGGTCCCATAAGCGTCGAACACACACGCTTGAATGTCCTGAAAGGCGGGATTTGACATAAGGCCTTAGCTCCGTTTGTCGGGAGATGGAATTGAATAGGTACCGATCACGTGCGCAACAGGACCATCAGAGCTACCAGACTCACTAAACAGGCTCACTTCACCAACGGCTAATCGTTTACCCAGTTTCAACATTCGGGCATCGGCGATGATATCACCGGGTGCCGGTCTTTTTAGAAAATTGATAGAAAGATTTGTGGTGACTGCCAATTCAACCGGCCCGATTCGGGACAATACCAACGCGTATAAAGCCGCATCAGCCAACCCCATCATGACAGGTCCGGCGATGGTCCCACCAGGGCGTAGAAAACGCTCGCTATACTTAGCTCTGAGTCTGACGTGATCAGAATGAAAATAGTCAACAACAAGCCCCATCATTTCACCAAACGGCAGGCGCTCATCGAGAATCACGCGAAATTCATCGGCGCTCATACGAAGTTCTGCAGGCGAATTGCTGTCCTTATTCACGAATTAGATATCCTGGTTAACAAATTGACACGATGGTTAATCGTAACTCCTTCGCGGGTACTCTATAAGATATTGATTTCCACGTACACTCACGATAGTCTGAGATCACCTCTTACCTCAAACTTATGGCCGACGAATAGCGTCAGCAGGAGCCCACCATGAGCCAAACAGCAAACACCGATTCTGCCAAAACACCCATTCTACTCAGCACTCTGAACGACAACGGAGTTCTGACGCTCACG
>JBLHWG010000107.1:0-14717 GCA_047629055.1 Halioglobus sp. | reverse complement strand
TAGGAACGAGCTCGCGCCCATCGATCCCGCCACCCTCGTTGATTTCCTCTACAGCTAATAAGGTACCCTGAAACTGTGATCGACCGATCATCGATGTCACCCCCGTTTCTGAGAAAAGGACACCGACTTTGATAGGATCTTTGTTAAACATATCAATATACTCTTTTTGTGCTAAGAACTCTTACTTCTTATCAATTTTATAAAACAACCAGTTGTTGATATATAGAAGCCAATTGCTTAGGTAGACTTGTTGGGTTGTCTACAATTCTGTAGTTGTGTTGTCCAAAAATTTTGCTTACGTAAGGGTCGGCTTGCGGATTTAGTACTAGACAGAAAATTCGCACACCTGATTTCTTGCACTCTTGTACTGCAGCGCTGGCATCCTCGATCAGATAATTTGTGTCATATATATCCACATCAGCGGGTGCTCCATCAGTAATCAATAGGATGGAGTGATGATTTGTTTTCTCCAGCTTCAAATGGCTTGTTGCGTGCCGTAAGGCTGCTCCCATGCGAGTCGAGTAGCGCCCCGGTACTGAGCGAATCATTTCAGTAGCGTTAGTATCAAGCGTTGTTCCAAACTCTAGTAGTCGGTAATAATTTACCTCTATCCGCGTATTTGATGAAAATCCATGAACTGCAATCCGGTCCTCACTCTTGATCAACGATTGCACCAAGAGCAGTGCAGCATTTTTTTCAATATCAAGTATTGACTCCATCCTGATCCCAACTATATCGTTGGTAGACTCCGATAAATCTAGCAAAACTATAGTGCTTGAGAGCTGTTCTTCGCTTTTTCTGCGCAAGAACAATCGCGGGTCTGGCGATAATCCTTGCCGCTTATCGACCATCACTGCAATGGCTGCATTTATGTCAATGTCATCTCCTTCCCACTGTCGGCGAAGGAGACGAGTTCGGCATTGATTGCGTATGCGAAGAAGCGAAATGTCTTTCACATCAGATTTGTTTCGATTGTTCAAATCATGGCGTGCAAGCTGAGAGGGTATTTTTTCTATAACTGTGCACCAGTCGTTACGCATGAGTGATAGTTTGTAGTCCCACTCAGGATAAAAATGGCGAGAGAGCGCTATTTCTTTTGTGCAAACTTTTTCAGTGGTCTCATCAGGGTGCGTAGTTTTTCCCCCTTGCTTCTCTTGATTTGCTGGGCCTTTGATTTGCAAACTTATTGGTTCAGACAGGGGATTGTTAGCACTAGTGAAATCCCACAGAAAGCTGTTATCGTCCCGATAGGACTCAGGAACTGTGTAGTGCGTGATATGAAAAGGAACACGCATTTGACCAAGATCATTGGCCAAGATGGAGGCAATTTCACGGAATGCGCCATAGTCATGCAAGTCGTTCTCTTTAGTCTCGAAAAGTCGGCGTGCCTTGTCAACCCAGTAATTGTCATCTTGGTAGTGTGTATCCATCAGAGCTAAATTCATACGTCCAATCAGCGCTGCGAAACTTAACTCCTGTGGCTTGACACCGCGTCTTAAAAATTCTAAGAACCAGCCCTCAACCCCTGGATAGTCTAGTTTTAGCAAGCGTTCAACTCGCGCATCTTCGATTGCTGAGATCACGGCAATGCCCATTGGCTTTAGTGTCTGGACGGGCAAGCTAGGTTCGGAGTATCTGAGGTGTGCAACGGCATGTGCAATAGCTGCGCGGTAAAGGCGGTAGCGATCGAGGCCATCTAGGTGTGTGTAGTCATCTGGAATAAGAAGGTTCTTCAAGGTCAGCACAGGCCTGAGTGGGAGTCCGTACAAAGATGACTGGTGTTGCTGTTGAAGTTCTAATTCTTTGCCAGCAAGTCCGTGGAGTAGCAGACTTAAAGAAGGTAATGCTGCCAAGAGGCTGCCTTCGCCTGCTTCATTATTCAGAGCCTGTAAAGCCTGAGGATCGTCAAGCTGAAAATAGGCTAACTGGCGATCATGGTCCCTTGGGTACATGCGAAGGCCGGTTAGTATCCAGCGCCCGAAGCTTTCTAAATCAACACGTGACAACACTATATTAAGGCGGCTGGCTAGTGCAAGGGCACATTCTGGATTCTCTTCATTGAGAATTTCAAGCCAATGTATGGTGTCTAAAATTTGTGTGGTGCTACAAACTGTAGCAAGCGTTATTTGCGAGTCAATGGCATGTGCCAAGTTGTCAAGGCCTATATCCCTCCATTGTGCACGCAACATTGGCCACGGAGTGTACTGACTTGATAGTGCATAACTGTTAGCCATTTAGAATCGCTTTATCTATACAAAATAGGCTTCAACAAAGCCCTGTAGAGCTTTAGTAATGTCAGGATCATCAGTTATCGCGCACGTCATTGTCATGTCGCAGCTTTCTCGAGGATCGACACCTGAGCCAATCAAAACACCTGCATAGATGAGCATTCGCGTTGAAATACCTTCATCGATACCGTGATTTTTTAATGCTCTTGATCTTGTAGCTATACCTACCAAGCGCTCCGCCAAATCTAAGGTAACAGATGCTTCATGCGCCACAATTGTTGCTTCAAGCTTCGGATCAGGATAGTCGAATTTCAACGCCGCAAATCGTTGTCTCGTCGACGGCTTCATATCTTTACTTTGGCTCTGGTAGCCCGGGTTGTATGAGACAACCAGTTGGAAGTCTGGATGAGCATGAATAACCTCACCTTTTTTATCAAGTGGAAGGATTCGGCGCGCATCAGTTAAGGGATGAATAACGACCGTAGTATCTTGCCGCGCTTCAACTACTTCGTCCAAGTAGCAGATGCCCCCGTAACGCACTGCGAGTGTTAGCGGGCCGTCGTGCCAAGCAGTACCTTGTGAATCAAGAAGATAACGTCCGATTAAGTCAGAACTAGTCATATCCTCATTACAGGCTAAGGTCACAAGTGGTCGATCAAGTTTCCAAGCCATGTATTCAATAAAGCGAGTTTTACCACAGCCGGTTGGACCCTTAAGAATTAAAGGCAGGCGATGACGGTAGGCATGCTCATAAAGAGTGATCTCGTTTCCAGACGGCCTATAAAAAGGTTCAGCCCTAAGTCTGTAAGCGTCTAATTTTTGTGTCATGTAAACGAACCCAGAAATATGAATGGAGACCTTTTAATAGGCCTCTATTTTTCAAACAATAAAGATCTAACCCATGTTTTATCGTTTCAGTGGCAGTGCCTTAATTAGGCAGAAAAAAGTACCAAAGAAAGAACAGCGAAGTCACTTAACCCACCTTGAAGTGACTTTTATTGCATTTAATTGCTAGCAATAGAAGTTGATCGGGCAGGTTGTGATGTGGAAAATTTTGGTTAGTTCTGTACTCAACTCTTTGTCATTTTTCCTGCAAAGAACTCTGACAACCAGCCGAACCCTACGCCCACTAAGATTGACAAGATCGTTGGCAGTATTGCTTTCTCAGGTGACATGTCCGTACCCAGAAGTATCAGACCTGCGACGCTTCCGAATCCATAGACACTGGATGGAATTGTCGACAAGATCGAAATGTGAGCAGCAAGAACTATCACAGCCGCCCCTAACCCAACAGCGACAGGTGCGGCCAGGTCGCCAAGTTCTCCCAGCGGTCCAATAAGCATGACAGATGCCATGCCGATTACAGCACCAAAGGACATGCAAATAGCAGTCTTTAAGATGCCATCTTGTTTACCTCCATTGTGAAAGAAGCTTGCCCAAGCTATGAAGGCTTGCCAAATCTGCATATGGAGGACCGCGAGTGGTCCTAAAAAGAGCCAAGTGGCTGCGAGCGCTAACAAACCGATAGAAATAGTAAGTGCAATAAGTGCTGACATTTTGTTCCTTAAATATATGTTTAATACATCTGAAAATTGCACCCAATTAAGAGGTGCGGTAAAGTTTCGTAATAGCGGATTGGGAAGTACTTCAGCGATGAACTGGCGCTGAGTTAGGGATACCTTCAATTGGACATTCCAAGGTTCCTGGTGTTGACCTAGTAAGATCCTCAACCATCTTGCGTGTGCCTTCTGGATCGTTAATCCACTTCCCATAAAATTCAAATGGACAGGCTGCAACTCCATTTGAGTCTTCCCCTGAATTTATCTTTCCGGTATAGCCGCGATGTAGTAGCTTGTAAAGATGGTTGTTTGACTGAGAATTTTTACGAGCGTCTCGCAACAAGCCTATAGACAATTCGGCGTACTGAATGCCCATATCCTCTGTTCCACATTCACCCAGTGAGCGACCGTCAAAGCCAATAATGGCTGAATGACCGAAATAGGAGTAAACACCGTCAAAGCCAGAAGCATTCGACACGGCGACATAGACGTTATTCATCCAAGCCATCGTCTTGGAAACCATTACTTGCTGCTCTTTAGCTGGGTACATATACCCCTGACAGCGAACTATAAGTTCAGCACCACGCATAGCACAATCCCGCCATATTTCTGGATAATTTCCATCATCACAAATAATAAGACTTATTTTCATACCTTTTGGTCCATCAGAAACATAAGTGCAATCACCAGGATACCAACCCTCAATAGGTGTCCAAGGCATTATTTTTCTATATTTTTGAACAATCTCTCCCTTATTATTCATGAGTATTAGTGTGTTATAAGGTGCTTTGTTTGGGTGTTCCTCATGACGCTCACCAGTAAGTGAAAAGACACCCCATACATTAGCTTTTCGACACGCTGCAGAGAAAATTTCAGTTTCTTCACCGGGGATTGTTGAAGCCGTCTCATACATCTCTTTAGGGTCATACATAATTCCGTGTGTTGAGTACTCAGGAAAGACTACCAAGTCCATACCAGGTAGTCCTTGTTTCATGCCAATTAGCATATCGGCTATATTGCGTGCATTAATAAGGACTTCGGCTTTTGTGTGAAGCCTGGGCATTTTGTAATTTACAACCGCAACCCCTACGCAGTCATTACTGCTTGAAATATCACCATGTCTCATTACTTTCTCCTAGTTTTATAAAAAACGACCACAAATTCAGAAATTACTTTTCTACTTGAATTTTTTTTATTAATATATTTCATATTTATATAATGATTTATCATCCGCGTAGCATGCATGAAGCGCTTGTGAGCTCATGATCAAGAACGCTTTTCTCGATACTTAATTTGCTGACTACGCTGTCATCTACGACCATTGAATAGCGCTCAGAACGATCGCCCAAACCGAACGTCGGTAAGCTGACGACAAGGCCTATGGCGCGCGTGAATGCACCGTCAGCGTCGGCCAGCATCGTCAACTCGCCGTCTGCGCCGTGCAGTTTCCCCCAAGCGTCCATTACGAATGGGTCATTAACTGAAATACAGACAATCTCATCAAAGCCTTTCTCCTTTAGTGCACCAGCCTGTTTTACAAATCCGGGCAAGTGATGTTCAGAACAAACTGGTGTGTAAGCTCCAGGTAGTCCGAATACAGCCACCTTCTTTCCTCGAAAAAGAGTGCTCGTATCGACATCAATGAGACCTGTCGACGTGAGTCTCTTGAAAGTAGCCTCTGGAATTTGGTCACCTTGTTGAATAGTCATAAATTTCTCCTTTATTTGGTTAAATAGTGTTTGAAAATATTTTTAAATTGTGTACGGTAGGTCAAAGCCCACATGAGCACTACTATGGAAAATAGCAATCCGCCGGCCATTGAATAACCGAAGTGGTCGAGTTCGATTGACGGTAATACGGCCTTTAAAATATTGTATGCAGCGACTCCAAAAGACAACGCAACGATCATCCAGCCAAGTGTGCGGCGATAACGTTGCCCAGCAGCCACACTGTTAGCACCCTTTACGATGTGACACAGCAGTCGTCCGTCAACTGTGTCGGTGATGATCATGCCGAACGTAAACATCAATCCTGCGCCTGCAGCTGCCAAAATGCCACCGCTATTGGTTGCGACAAATCCCCAAGCAGATGCCTGCGTGGCTGTGTCAAATACCGTAGCAAATAGCACACCAATCAGTACGATAGCTAGTGGATTAGAGGAGTTACGCAGCCTGCGTGGAAGAAGTTTTGTTTTCCAGCCTGTGGGTTGAAATGCTTGGCCAGGAACTAATAACTGGCGTAAGTTAAGCGTACCAACGAGAAGCAGCAGGACTGTCGGAATCCAGCCGAATATTGTTATTAAAGTCCCAGGTACGTGAATGTCTCGGCTCAGTTGATTTACACCAACAGCGATGCCTGTGACGAGCAAGCCATGACCCAAGGCAAATAGAGTGCCTACCCATGGTGCGAGCTTATGGTTATGCTCCAAAGTGCTCCACGTTAATCCGTCGATACAGGCAATGTGATCAGGGTCAAGCCCGTGGCGCAACCCCAGTACAAACATCAAAATAATTCCTGAAAATGAGATTAGTTCGTGGTCCATAAATGCCCCTCAAAAAAATTAATCAACTTAGTGCGCAATACAAGCAGACAGTCCCGCTTGTAGTGCATTACGGTCTAGATTTCGACCAATAACAACGTATTCGGTACCACGTTTTATGTCAGATTCCCAGTCTGTGAAGCGGGTCATGGTAGTCAGCATGCGTACGCTTTGAAAGACGACGCGTTGGTTGAAACCCTTTGCATTAAAAACACCTTTTGTACGAAATACCGTATCACCTTGCTCTACAAGAAATGGCGTGATCCAGGCCATAAATCGATTCATGTCAACCGGCTTAGACTCTCGTAGAACGATAGAAGTCACCGCAGCATCGTGTTCGTGTGTAAGGTCTTCCAAAAATGTTGGATCGACCTGCAACTTAGCTTGTAGCTGGAAGGCGTTTGTGTTGAGTATTTCTTCCAAGCCGATTAAACATTGCGTTGTGATGTGCATACGCGCAAGTGGGTTTAGTCGTCTAATAAGTTGTCCTATATGAGTCATAGCTTCTTCAGAAACTAAATCACTTTTATTAACAAGAATAATGTCTGCAAATGCCAGTTGTTCTTGTGCCTCATGACTTTGCTCTAAATTTTTCTCTATGTTGACTGCATCAACGACAGTAACAAAGGCGTCTAATCGCGTACCTTCCCGAATACCGTCGCCAACAAAAAAAGTTGATGCCACCGGTGCTGGATCTGCAAGCCCTGTTGTTTCAATTAATATTGCTTCCAACGCGTCATCACGTTCTAGCAGTTTATTGATGGTTTCTACCAAGTCGCCGCGTACGGTACAGCATAGACAGCCGTTGTTGAACTCGATTAGCTCTTCGTTGTCACCTTTGACAACCAGTTGACCATCTATATTTATTTCGCCAAACTCGTTAACTATTACGGCAACTTTGCGACCGTGTTGCTGGCTCAGTACATGATTGAGTAAAGTAGTTTTACCCGAGCCAAGAAATCCCGTTATTACAGTCACAGGAATTTTGGTGCTGATAGATGGTTTATTCATAATTAATCTCTTTTGAAATTCGCAGGGGTATGGGCGGAATACGGCCCAACAAACTGTCTCGCAGTAAAGCCGGTCGATGTATGCGTCCAAGTAAAGGGCCAGCTTGCTGACCTAAAAGTAACGCGCAATCGAACATGGCGATTGCATGCTCGGTCGTGGGTTTAAGTTCTCCGAATAGGTATGAATACTTTCCGGGGGCGCCAATGCTTGCAGTGCATCCTTTATCGCAGCCCCCCATACATTCAACAGGCTGCAGTGTCACCAGTTCTGCTTCAGGGTGAGTGTTGTGTTGCAAACAAACCAGGTCGAAAAGTTCTCTGCCGTCTGTGGTCATCGTTGGCGCTGCGCTGGGTGCTAGTGAACTTCTGCATGTTATGCAAATCCAAAGGGCGACAGGCACAGAATTTCCGTTTGACTGTGTGTAAGCTGAATGGTGAGATGTCATCTCATTTCCCAATCAGCTTGACAAGTGTTTGAGCAGTTGAATCTGCAAATGACCCTGCCTTATCTGCGATTAAGTAATTGCGCGAGCCAAAAATTCGTCTTACGTAGCTGTCTGCATTACGGTCCAGAGTTAGACAAAATGAGTCTATGCCAACCGCTTTAGCGCTTGCAACAGCGTGTCTTGCGTCTTCTACAAGATAGTCCTCTTCAAACACATCAACATCGGACGGTTCGCCATCAGTTAGAAGTAAAATAATTTTTCGTTCAGAGATCTCTTCTTTCAACAGAACACTTGCATGACGCAGCGCTGCGCCTATCCGAGTTGATAGATGACCTTCTTGATTTTTAAGTTTGGCCTTTTGTTCAGGTCCGAAAGGATCGTCAAAATCCTTAATGCTCACGTAATGGACTTCATTGCGGCCGTTGGATGAAAAACCATGAACTGCTACGCGGTCTCGTGATGCGTCCAGTGAGTCAGCTACTAAAGTTGCCGCGCGCTTTTCTATGTCGAGAACGCTGATGAAGCTGCCGGGCACAAAGCGTTTGGTGGATTCGGATAAGTCCATTAGAAGCAAGATGGCGGTTGAGCGTCGCCGTCTGCCGTGTCGCATAAAGATACGAGGTTCTGGTGCTAGTCCACCGGCGCGCTGCACTATGCTTTCGACAGCAGCATCTATGTCCAGTTCGTCACCTTCATATAGACGCTTTAGTCGCAACGATCTATCAGGGATACGGGCAAGGCTATTAAAACGAAGAGAGTTATGAAGTTCGTGCGATTTACTAAAGTGACGCACTTTATTCTTTGGACGTGGTCGTGACGCCAATATGACTGTGGCCCAGTCTTCGTGCAGCGTATCAAGCTTGTAATCCCATTCTGGGTAAAGCCGCTTGGCCTGTAAGTTGATTCCTACTTCGGGAAGTGGATGCAGTGGTTCTTTTTTTTGTTTACGTAACTCAAAGTGATCTAGTACCTCAGTGTCTTCTGCACTTTCTGACAGCTCTGCGTTGAAGTCCCAAAGCAGCACGTTGTCATCACGGTATGCTGGCATAACGCAGTAACTATTTGCATCGAATGGCAGTCGCATTTTTGTGCATTCGACAGCCAACCTTCGGCCTATAATTTCAAATTTTAATGTGTCATGCAGATTTGTTGCTGCATCTTCAAACATCTGTTTACCAAGCAGCACCCAGTCATTTTTATCGGCATATTTTGGGTCATGCAGGGCACGGGCAAGCCGTGCGGCCAGACCATTCAAATCGAAACCGACGCTCTCTCGTGTAGCCACGTGAAACCGCCCCCAAAGGGTAACTAATCCGGGATACTTTTCCGCCATAAGTCTTTCGACGCGCGCGTCTTCGATGAGTCCCATCATCGCCAGTAGCATTGGGTGTCGATTCCCTGCTGGAAGATGCTGAGGCGAGTATTGCAAGTGCGCCGCGGCATGCGCAACTGCAGCGCGGTACATTAGCTTGCGCTCATGTAAACCATTAGCGCTGAATCCTGACCACCGTTGTGGTATCAGAAGAAAGTCATTACTGACGGATATTCTCTGTGGGCTAGTAGGGCCAACCTGTGGGGCATGTAAATCGATCTGAAGATCAGTGACGCCAAATCCAGTTAAGTAATGCAGTAATGTGGCACGATGAGCAAGTACTTGATCAGTATCAAACTGAGTTTCTGGGTCTGCAAAGCCTAGTGGATCGCTAGTCTCGAAGTATTGCAGGCGCTTGCTATGCGCTGTTCGGTGGCGTTGCAAGCCGTCTAGTGCCCACCTACGTAGCACCTTCACGCTTACTGGCTCAGGCACTAGTCCATCGAGCCGCTCTATAAGTGCTAGTGTGCCTGCTGGCTCTTCAGTAAAAGTTTGGCACAGCAGGTCGACTAGAGCTATTAGGTCCTCGGCTTTAGAACTTTCATCGATGCTGGGTAAAAAATTTTGTAGCGCTGTATAAGCTGCTTTGTCGATACCTTGCAATACAGCCAATCTCTTTGCCAGAGGTGATGGTGCAAAACTGTTGTCGGCTTTCATTCGAACTCCAGTCCGAACTGAGCTTCGACGAACCCATCGAGTGCCTCCAGTAGTTCCCGATCGTCGGTGAGTGGTGCCGTCATCGCCAGGCGACAAGCGTCGTGTATATCGATTTTATTTGCGACTAAATGCGCGGCATGAATCATCATGCGCGTGGAGATTCCTTCATCTAGACCTCGTCCACAAAGGGAGCGTGATTGTTGTGCAACAGCTACAAGCTTAGCTGCCATTTCAAACGGTACTTTACCTTCGTGCGCCACTACTTCCGCTTCGATACTTGCTTTCGGGAAATCAAAAGCAATAGCTCCGAAGCGTTGCCTTGTCGAGGGTTTCATATCTTTGGCTGCGCTTTGGTAGCCAGGGTTATATGAGACAACGAGTCTAAAGTCTGGGTGCGCCTTTACCAATTCACCGCACCTATCCAGCGGTAGCAACCGACGTTCGTCGGTCAGCGGGTGAATAACCACAGTAGTGTCTTGTCGTGCCTCGACAATCTCGTCTAGGTAACACATCGCGCCAAATCTAACGGCCATTGTTAGCGGACCATCGTGCCACACTGTGCCGTGTGTATCGAGCAAAAAGCGACCAACTAGGTCTGACGCTGTCATGTCTTCGTTACAAGCCATAGTAATTAGTGGTAACTTTAATCGCCAAGCCATGTGTTCAACGAAGCGTGTCTTACCGCAGCCTGTAGGGCCTTTGAGCATCATCGGCAAGCCTTGCAAATATGCAGCCTCAAACAGCGCAACCTCATTACCAGTCTCGCGGTAGTAAGGTTCGCTTTCTATCAGATAAGGGCGTAGTGCTTTATCCATGCGAGGACCAATCAAATTTTGCAGCTTTTACTAAAACGAAGGACAGGACGACCCATTTTTATGGGCCGCCCAGTGCCCTAAGAACCAACGCGCTTAAGCGTGCGCTTTAGCTGGTTTTTTCGCGTCTCCACCCGGTGTTTTAACTACTGTTTTAGTCATCATCGAGATGGCTTCCTCCATAATTACCTTGCGGTTAGGAGGAGGCAACTTGTCACCACGCAGTTGGTCGTAAGGAACAACTACCCAGCATGCACAGCCCCAAATGCATTCGCCAGCCATTCCTTCGAATCGTATAGCTGGTTCGGATAGCATTGGACCGATGTCGATCAGCCATGCGTGCTCATTGAGCTTGTCTTCCCAATTAAGTTTGTCGTAATTTTTCTGACTATCCCAAAAGGCTGTCAGATCAGTCTTCGCAACACCAGGCATAATTACTACAGCATAGGCAGTCAGCGCATCAAAGAACTCATGGTTTTCGGTGTGGTAAGTGGAGTCTCCTTCCAATAAGTATTCTTTGGTGATTAGATCCTTCATCCCTTTGCTTATCAGGTCAAAACCCATATCGCGAGTTGCGTAGACATGCACCTCTGCGTAGTCAGTCTTGAAACCATCCTTAAGGCCGCTGTATTTGGGCGTGAAGTCAATCCACTGCGCCAGCACAGAGTCCCACTTGGAGCCAGCCTCTCCTGGTAGTACCTGCACACCAGGGTGACTTAGCTTGGCAATATCAAACATTGTCCAGTTGCGTGACTTGGCAGATAGCGTCTCGTGCGGTGCGCCAGTGAATCCTGCAGGACGCATAGCCTTAAACAACATACGACCGCTGTCAAGCACAGCGAAGCGCATGAACGAGTCGGCACTAAAGCGGTTTGTGACCATTTCCTTGAAGTTTTGTCGAACTTCTTTTTCTCCAGTGGTCGTGTACGCAGTCAGACGCTGCCAGCTATGCTCAGGGTTGACGACGAAGAAACCGCCGGTGAATGGACTGCGGTATAGGTCTCCCCAAACAGCAGTAACTCCGGCGTTCTTATCGTCGTCAAGCATACAGTCGAGGTCATTCATCATCGTGTACTGCGATGCATTGTTGTGATACTCAGCTGGATCACCGCTGTGGCTTAACTGACCTATGCCTATGACAGGAATTCGTCGACCAAGTTTTATATTGGAAAGGTGGCGTGCAAGGTCTACCACCATGCCGCTGCCTGTACCTCCAGCCATTCCAAATGCAACCATCACCATTGATGGCAATGTTGCTTTCTCAACCTGATCTACGAAATTGCGTAAAGCGATATCCATAGGTCGCTCTTCAGCGTAATAGGCATTTGCGTATATGCCCTTAGCGACTGCGCGAGGGAAGTGGTTCCCAGCTTCAGGCATAACATACTTATGCGGTACGTAAGATTCGAAGTTTGGGTTCCAGTAGTAGCGTGGATACTCTACCTTCAGATATTCGCGGGTGCGGTTCATGCCCTCGTAAAACTCGTCTTTTTCGGGCACTGGCAGCGCTAGAGCTTGGAATTGGAAGCGTTCGGCTGGAATGCCGCGTGTTGCAAGGCGCTTCTTAAATGCGTTTGCGTAGTCATTGACTATGCCCATGTCCTGATCGCCTATGTCAACAACCATAGCGGCGAAAGTTGCCCGCGGGTCGGTAAGCATATCTTCGATTTCGCCTGTACGTAAAAGCGCTTCAATATAGACCATGCCCGTTCGGCCAATGCCGATAGCATGTAGACAGTGTGGCGCCTGAACACCTGTGGCACTGTTATATAGGGATGCAGTCATGATTTCTCCAATCGATTACTGGTGGGTGGTGAAAAAAAGGGCTTTCGCCCCGGGTGGGAAAGTGGTGTCGGGATTACCTAATAATCCCCGAGCGTTGTTATATCTTTCGTGTTGTTTAGCAACGGATCGAAAAGGTTTCGGTGTGGTCGAGAATGCCGAGATCTCGCAGAATATGCGCAACGCTTGTGGCTCTTTCATTTGCCACGTAAAGCATGTAGTCCTCGACGAACAAACCAGGGTCACGTGAGATCGTTCCGTCTTCTATTAGCTCCACGCCTTTTTCGATATTGGTTCGGTGTAGCTTGACTTTCCATATAGGTGATTCAATGTAGATTGCTTCATCATCTACGCTCGAAATTTGCAAAAATTTCCCACCCGCAATGGTTGGAACCATAAAACCTTTGCCGTATTTTTTTTTAACTTCTGACCAATCAAGTGCCATTTTCTGTGCTCCTGTAGGATAAAAAAAACTCTTTATGTGAGACCAATCGATTAGCATCGTGGCTTACCTTGTAGTTATATGTTTTGTGATTTTTTGAATCAGGGTTTAGCCATGCTCTGTCGTTCCTGGCTCCCCTCGCAATTCGGACATCGGTACTGCAACCCAGTTCTTACTAGAGCCAACGCCGGCGCCTGCCATTCCTTCAATTCGAGTTGATGGCTCGCACAGCAATATGCCCTGTTCAAGTAACAATGCATGGTTAAGTAGCCGCTCATGCACAGGAGCAGCTTCGTATTTATCCCGTGCTTCGAAGAACCAGCGCATATCTGTTTTAGCAACCCGTGGCAACGTGAATTGGACTGATCCTTTTTTCCCGCCTTCAGCAATGCTGGGAGCCGCTTCAGGTGAAAATAGGGTCTGCAGTTTGGTTGACAGTGTTTGGACATTGACATTCGCTGCATTGTCAACTCGTAGCTCGATGAATTCAGGTGCATAACTAGGGAGTAGTCCTAATTGCTTTGGCAGTTCATCATCAATCCCCACTGGCTGACCCGACAAGTCACTGAAACCGAGCATATGCATCCACTGTGCGCCCCAAGGTGTACGTGCTGCCGAGTGTTGTGTCGACGGAGCTGCCACCCAATTTAAAAGTCGCAGGACTTCCCATAAGTTGGCGCCATGGCGCAATGTGAGCAGCGAGGCTATTTCTTCGTTTACACGTTGGTGCGTATCAGCCAGGTTGCCCATGCTTTGCCATACGGGCTCTTGTGGCACAGTCAGGAAACCTGCTGTGAAGGGATTCTTGTAAAGGTCACCGCAAGAGCGCACGACGCCAATGTTTTTGGTTTCGTCGCAGAGACAGTCAAGTTCGTTGATCAGCGGGTAAATTTTGGCTCCGACATCGCTGTCCAAATCGCCACCACAAGGTGCGATGCCAATACCGGTTACCAGTACACGTCGACCGAAAATTCCATTCGAAAGATGACGCGCCAGATCCAAAGCCATACCACTACCTGTCCCACCGCCAAGACCAAAGACTATGCACACCAACATATCTCCATTAGTAGCTTCTACACTTTTGGCAAATTTACGAAGTGCCGCAGCGAGAGGCCTTTCTCCATCGTAATAAGCACGCCCATATATGGCTTTTGCTAATGCTCGAGGTACTTTCTCTCCTACTTTTGGTAGTGTGTAATCTGCACTTAGCCAAGGTTCATAGTCTTGATTCCAGTGGTACAAGGGGTACTCGAGTTTCAAGAAATCGCGGTAACGGCTTAATGAGTCTTGAAGTTCGTCAACCGCGGGCATCGACAAAGAAATTGTTTCAATTTGTGTGCGATCTGAGGGGAACTTTTTGGTTAGATTATTTATGTTGTTTAGCGTTGAATCAATTTCGCTATTGCCATTACTTATGTCAATAGCAAGTGCAGTCATGCGTGAGCCATTCGTTGCTAAGAGGTCGTCAGGTGAGTCTTGGAGCATTTGCTGCACAACACGCGTACCAGCACCGCCAATTCCTATCATGTGTATGCCATAGGGAAGAGTAGACGTATCTGTAATTTTGTGGACACCACGTCGAAGTGCATCCAGCTTGCGCTGCTGAAGCTTGGCTTCTGTTGAGCTGATAGCTGGCGTTGGACGGCCCCTCAATAAATCTAATCCGGCTGTTGTCATAATTTAGGCTCTAATATTTTTATATTACAGTTACAAAATTTAAAAAAGCCCGAACGAGGTTGAACCAGTTCGGGCTTTATTGCCTTGCCACCGACTGTCTTTGTTGCCAGTTGGTAGCGATATTTCTACTGCATACGTGCTTAAGGACGACGTATGGTTTCAAATCAAAAAAGCCCGAACGAGGATGAACCAG
>JBLHWG010000106.1:0-14818 GCA_047629055.1 Halioglobus sp. | reverse complement strand
GATGACAGCGAGCCTATAAACCCTACTTTGATTTCCGCGTGAGCCACTGTGCTGAGTGACGCAGCCATCGCTGCGGCAATCCACGTCTTTCTTTTTAATATCATCAAACTCTCCTCGTATAAGTGCAATGTCGTACTTTTTCTGCAAGAACATCAGGCTACAGTCGATTCTTTAGTCAGTTCTTCGCAGACCTCTAAATTTCTATCTTGCCGCTAGGATCGTGAATTATCGCATCCACATCGATTTCCACCATCATGCCTGGTTGTGTTAATCCGGCTTCAACACCCGTTGTCACTGGATATATTCCTTTAAAAACTTCTCCGTGAGCTTTAACAAGCCCAGCAGCTTGTGAGATATCTGTCAAGTAGCAGCGAGTGCGCATGATATGTCGCATTTCGGCGCCCAATTCATTCAGAGCAAGTTCAATTTTCTCAAATATATACAGGGACTGTGCATATGTGTCACCCGGAGCATGTAGCTTTCCCGAAGGCTCAATAGCTGTAGTACCCGCAACATAGACAAACGGTCCAACACGCTTTGCCCTTGAATAACAGCCAATTTCTTCGAAACGACCACCAGAGTTGTAGAATTTAATAGTCATGCAATTACCATCCGCGTCTGTATGGCTGCAGCAGCGTTATGCAATGCTGCAAGTTCACCTTTACTCAATGGCAGTTGCTCAACTTCAAGCAAACCACCTAATCCAATGTGCGCCGGAACCCCAAGGACAACATCAGAAATACCATATTCCCCTTGCAACAGGACTGAAACAGGTACGGGCCCTGTCTTGGCTCCTCGGATGTGCTCTAGGAGTTCAATGGCGGAATGTGCCGGTGCATAAATAGCTGAGCCTGTTTTTTTCAGAGCAACTACTTGCCCTCCGCCTGTAATCGCATCTTGAACACACTCGGCAATAGCTTCTGTAGACAGGAACTTATCCAGTGCCTGACCTTTAATGGTTGCAAGGGATGTTACCGGCACCATCTCATCACCGTGGTTCCCCAACGCCATTGCACTAACATCGCCAGGATCTACATTGGCAGCCAATGCTAGTGAATGCTTAAAACGACTGCTATCCAAAGTCCCAGCCATACCCATGACGCGCTCTCGAGGGAAGCCCGTACACCTAAGCATTTCCAGGGTCATCTCGTCCAGGGGATTTGTTATCACAATGACAATAGCGTTCGGTGCTTGCGTCTTTATAATTTCACCAACCGAGTGAATAACACGCTTGTTCGTGTTCACAAGGTCGGTTCGCGACATTCCGGGTGTCCGTGCTCTTCCTGCCGTTACAATCACAACGTGGCTTCCTGCAATCTGAGAAAGATCAGTAGTGCCGACGACGCGTGCTCGGGTCCTAGTAATGCCGTTACAATGATTAAGATCCAAAGCAGCCGCTTCTGCCACCCCTGGCACGATGTCACTCAGTACAATCTCAGTCGCTATGTTTGCTTGAACTGCCAGATGTGCAAGCGTAGAACCTACCCCGCCTGCTCCAACAATGGATATTTTTACTAGGCGCTGCGCAGATTTTGCGCTCAGTTTCGACGGCGCCATCCATTTCGGTGATCGTCTGTACAGAGCACGTCTGGCAGACGTGTTTCCATCGGTACGCGGCACAGCCGGCTTTTCTAAGGGGCCGTCAAGGAGTTTAATGCCAAGACGATTCGCTGACTCATGAGCAACTGCTGTGACAATATCGCCCGGCAAAACTTCAAGAGTGACAAGCCCACGCTGTCGCGCCTGTTCAACAAATTCTGAACCGATGACGCGTTGGGCACACATTAACCAACGACTCCATCAACAGCTTCAATGGCCTTGGTCGCGGCGATCATTCCTTCCAGTACCGAATCTTCAGAGCCGATGAAAAACAAACGTCCGTAGCGACCTACTGCGCGCACTTCGACAATATCGATATCAGCAGCTTTTTCGGCCTCATTAGCAGCAATTGAAATATAAGCAGCCGGTGCACATTCAAGAATACCCAGAGTTTGACCAGGTACGAGCAATGCGCCCTTACGCCATTTATTCAGTAACTGTGCTTGATAAGGCTCAACGGAATTAATAATCTGAGTACTGGAAACAACGGGTTTAACTCGATCGGACATGCTGGCGCCCAACTCGCCAAGAATGGCATCTCGGGCCGCACTGACTTCAGCATTTGACGGTGATCGTAAAATGAAAAATCCGAATTCACGCTCCACTAACTGTGACGTCGCCTCTACTGAGCTGGCTTTCAAAGCTTTATCGATTAATGTGAAAACACCATTACCCGGCGCGAATTCACCGATGAGTACTGTATCGCCAGACAATGGCACTGAGCCTTGTACCGTGGCGCCGTTATAGGCAGCAAACTTGGGTTGCAAATTATCAATTTGCATTAATGCGCGAATAGTAATGTCACTCATGACTTGTCACCGTATTCTTCATAGATATCACGCCACGGACGACTCTGATAAGCCACTCGTTTAATGTTGATTAGATGCAATGCCGTAACATTGTCTGATGTGATCGATCCTGACCAAGTACCAGTACCCAACATGAAACTGGGTTCTAAATCAGTGGAATATCCCATACCGCCAAGAATTGCTGGGGTATTCACTAGAACACGACCTGTTGGAATTTTGGAAAATTCAGCAACGATCTCTGGATCATTGGAATGCACAACAGCGGTGTGACCCCATCCTTCGAACTTAGCGATCTGGTTGGCCAAAGCGATGCCGTGTTCAGAGTCTCGTGCTTCATAGAAAGCCAGAATAGGATTAAGCTTTTCAGCAGACAAGGGGCGTTGCCATCCAATGTCAGTTTCTTCTGAAACTAGTATGCGTGTTCTGGGGGCGATGGAAAATTCGGCAAGCCTTGCTAATTCGTGTGGAGATTGTCCAACGCGATCAGGATTCATTTGCTGTTTGCCTTTGAAAACCACTTTAGCCAATCGATCTGATTCACTGCTGGTGCAAAAGTACGCACCTTGCAGTTTCATTTCGTGGCGAAGTTCACGTGCGATAGATTGATCAGCTATGACAGCTTGTTCTGATACACAGGCTGTACCGTAGTCAAAGCATTTGGAGGTGACAATCATATCGGCAACTTCGGTCAGCTCTTGCTTCATACTGCGATGTACATAACAAGGCACATTTCCCGCCCCCACGGCTAAAGTCGGTTTACCCGAGGAATAAGCAGCCTTGACCATTGCTGGCCCGCCCGTAGCCATGACAATCGATGTCCTGCGATGGCTCATTAATTCTGCAGTGCCTTGAATTGTGACTTGTTCCAGGCATTGAATGAGCCCCTTGGGTGCTCCCATTTGCTCAGCAACTTCAGCCATGATTCTTACGGTTTCCAAACCACACCGTATGCCTCGTGGATGCGGTGCACAGACGATCGCATTACCCGCTTTTACAGCCGACAGCACTTTAAAAATAATCGTCGAAGTAGGATTAGTAACCGGTATTAACGCAGCAACAACGCCCATGGGTTCACCAAATGCAGCGATTTTAGTGGCATCATCACGCCACAACATTCCTAGAGTTGTAATATCACGCAGATAATCAGCCACTGACAAAGCGTTGAACAAATTCTTGATACGCTTGTCGGGAACATTGCCATAGCCCGTATCTTCTACCGCCATCTCACCCAGCCTTCGAGCTTCGGGCTCAATGGCGCGTGCCATGGCATCAACAATCGCATTAACCTGAGAAGGCGCAGTCCCCAGAAAACGTTGATAAGCCGTGAATGCACTTTCTGCAGATCTTCTGGCAGCCGCTATCGATTGTAAATCAGCATCCATTAACGATTTCCCATCGCGATGTTGTCCATAGCTCGACGAGCTGAATCGATATCACTTGCAACAATGCCTATCGTGTCCAGCCGTCGACCCGCTGCTGCTACGTCAGCGCCTAATATCGAAGAGGCCAAGGTCACCATACTTTGAGTCATTGGCACATCAATACCCGTGAGTCGCGCGGCCGACAACAAGGGAACTAACGATCCAATAACGCCATCCCGTAACAAGATTTTCGATTGTGATTGATCCGGTACAGGACGACCGTGATCTCCTCGCTCGGCACCGGCATGAACATCAATCCAGTCATCGACGCTTGGCATATTTCGTAAACCAAAAGCTGTAGCAACGGCATGGCGCTCTAACGCCAGCTTTTCAATGACAGAACGTTGCTCTGTCCCAATCAATGACCTGAAGGTATGGTTCTCGGGTAGTGGTTGCCCACCCATCGGAATTTTCACACCGCCATCACTCATAGCTGGCCCGTTCAGTAAAATGGCCGGCACTTCAACGAGTGCGGAGCCATCGGCAAAGCCCGACCAGAGAACGCTGTCTGCTGCTTTAATATTCGGTAAGAATCGCTGCAAACGCGTGATGACATCGTTACGACCGCTTGGCAATGTTGCGGCATAAACCTTGGCAGCATGGCTCAAAGTCAATTGCACACCTTTAGCGTCGAACCAGTAAGGTAAGCCTTGAGTTTCCACAATGGTGATGTCTGCCGTGCATCCACCAATACGCAAATGCCATGCTGTCTCTAGCGCACCTAACGAACGACCCGGTGCCAACACCACTATTTGTCCATCGCTAAGATGCGTAGCCAGCACCATCGCATAAGTACGTTGTTTATGAATTGGCCCCGTGAGAAAAATCACCTCGGCATCCGCAATGGCGGAATCCAGCTCTGCCGTTGTTTTAACCGACGGAGCGTTGTTACGATCTATCTGATAACTACCCACTGGACCAGCACCACGAAGAGAAATCCCCCCGGATTGTCGAAGTTGATTCAGCTCGACACCATAGGCAGAGAAGAGCGTTACGTCAGCATTTTCGCTCAAGCATAATGCGGACAGCAAACAAGCATCAGGCCCTCCGCCTAGAACTGCAACTCGCGAAAGCGCTGTTACTTCATTGGCGGTACTCCCTGCCCGAGATCGAGATTGCTCTCGTGCAATTGCTTGGGTGAATTCCGTGAACTCGCCACTCATGATTAGAATCCGTTAAGGCGTTTGATTAATCACCTGAACCTGTGCTCAGCGAATCGATGATGGCTTCTAGTTCATCGTGCGGCCGGGCAATGACATGCACAGAAACAACTTCACCCACTTTGTTAGCTGAAGTTGCACCGGCATCAGTCGCAGCTTTTACCGCGCCTACCTCACCTCGAACCAGCGTCGTGATGAGTCCACCGCCTGCCTTGCTTTGACCCAGCAACGTAACGCTTGCGGCCTTTACCATTGCATCCGCAGCTTCAATGGCGGCAACGAGTCCGCGAGTTTCGATCATTCCCAAGGCCGTTTGGCCTGCAGCTGGTTTTAACATGAATATTTACTCTTGATTGTTAGTTGGATGTTGCTACCGACACTGTGTCTACCACGGCAATAACACAGGCGTCGACCGGCATACTGGCCACCGCAGAGGGTATGCGTGCAGAGGATCCTTCGACGAGTAGTACCTTATCGCCGACACCTGCACCGACGGTGTCTACCGCTACAATGGAAGGTTCTATCACTTTGCCATTACTATCTACCACGTTGGTTAATAACAACTTGGACCCCACTAGCTGAGCATCTTTACTGGTGGCGATTACGGTTCCAATGACGTTGGCAAGGCGCATCAGAAACTATCCAGGTATCGCGCGGTCTCAACATCGGTTACCTGTGCTGCAAAGAACTCAAGTTCTCGTTCGCTTTGCTGCATGGAAATCTCGTACATGTGCTCGCCCATGATGTCTTTCAACCACTCCGATCCACGAGCCAGTCGCAGGGCCGTCGGCAAGTCAGTTGGTATTGGAGCAGCATTTTCTGCCTCGTATGCATTGCCTGTTGTCATTTCAGACGGCTCCATGGACTGCTCTATACCATCAAGCCCAGCTGCAATATCCGATGCAAGCAGGAAGTAAGGATTACAGTCAGCACCTGCATCTCGCTTTTCTACACGCGTTGCGGTTTCTGATCCTTCAATGATGCGAAGCGCTACGGTCCTGTTGTCGATACCCCATGTTGTATTAATCGGGCAGAATGTATAAGACTGACGTCGTCGATAACCATTAACAGTAGCACTTCCACAAATAGAGGCTTCGGCCATACGCTTTTGCAAGCCGCCCACAAAGTGTTTACCCATCTGGCTAAGCTTTCCTGAATCAGAAAACAGGTTTTTACCATCTTTCCACAATGAATAATGTGTGTGAAAACCGCTACCAGATTCCTCAAAAAAAGGTTTGGCCATAAACGTCGCCTGGTAGCCATGCGCATGAGCAAGCTGTTTGACCAACGATCGGAACATGACAACACGATCTGCAGCTAACAAAGCTTCGCCGTATCGAATATTAACTTCAACCTGGCCCGCAGCGTATTCCGGGTTTGACTGTTCAATTGGAATACCCACTTCGTTAATTTGTTGGCGAATAGGTCCCAGAACGTGTTCGAGTTCGGCAGCTCTATCAAGACTGTAGACCGCAATACCCGAATCTCTTGGCTTCTTAGTTTCTGGATCCAGTAGGTAAAACTCAAGTTCTGTACCCACCTGTATTTCAATGCCCATATCAGCAGCGCGCCTAACCTGTCGCTCCAGCACCGGCCTTGGATCTAATGGCACGGGTTTATGGTCCATACCTTCCGCTCGAGCAAATACTATCGAGACACCAGGTTCCCAGGGCAGCGCTACCGGCTTGCTTAAGGGAAACATATGAAAGTCGGGATAACCATTGTCGAAGTTGACGTACGGCGTATCCCAAACATCGCACATCATATCGATCGCGAACAGGGCAATTGAATACGCATTGCCAGACTTGCAAATGTTTTCCCAATGGCTGGCGGGTATTCGTTTGCCGCGCATGATCCCGTTCAGATCGCCCAGCCCTAATACAACTGTGTGTGTACCCTCCGGCAATGTGTAGTCATCAGTCATCGGTATGGAAGCTCTCCTCAGTCAATCTGTGCTTGCCTAACTCCTGCATTCTGAATACAGTATCCATAGATTCTCCTGCTGACAAGGATTTTTTTATGGCGCGCGGCAATATAATTGTGGTCGGTGGTGGAATTGCCGGCGCGATGACGGCTTTGAACCTGCAGCGTCGCGGCGAACGGGTCACACTTATTGATCGCTGGGAGCCCGGACATCCCCGTGCTGCCTCGACAGACAACAACCGAGTCATTCGGGCGATATCCGGTCGCGACGAGTTCTACACCCGCTGGGCTCGTGAAAGCCGAATACGATGGCTGGAACTTCAAGCGGAAAGCGGTCAAAACCTGATGTACGAATGTGGCGCCTTGATTCTCGCCACTGAGGGTCATTGCGACTGGGAAGATGGTACAGCTGATACTTTTGACAAGGTTGGTGTCCCCTATTTCAAATACTCACCAGCGGATGTTTCCGCACGATTCCCACAGTTTCGAATTCCCGACATTGCCTATGCTCTGTTCGAACCCGAAGCCGGTATGCTCATGGCACATCGCTGCGTCATTACGACTATCAATCTGTTCAAACAAGCCGGTGGCACGGTAGTGAGAGGCAAAGTCACTACAGACACCTCAGAGCGCCCCATGCTCGACGGCAAACCACTGGAAGCGGATGTTATTGTCATTGCCACCGGTGCGTGGGCCGCGGACATGTTCCCACGTTCAATTAAGCCACTGTCAACAATCGTCGGCATCAACGTGCTCTACACATCAACACCTGATGGCAGTGATGCGTTTGACATGGAAAAAATGCCCTGCTGGATAGATCATGGTCAAGGATCCTTTGGATTGCCGTCCAGCGAAGGCTCTGGAGTTAAGGCTGCAGTTGTCATACCGGACAAAATTGACTTGGACAATGACGAACGATTGATCAGACGCGAGTCACTGACCCGCACACGAAGCTACATTCGGCACAGATTCCCACAACTTGAAAATCAAAAGATCGTGGATTCGAAATTCAATCAGATTATTCTCACACCCGATACTCACTTTATCGTCGACTGGCACCCAGAGCATGAAAACGTCTTGTTCGCAGGTGGATGCTCAGGACATTTGTTCAAGCATGGCCCCATGTTCGGAGAGTTTGTCGCAGGCGTTGCCTGTAAGGACTATGCAACCGCCGATAGATTCAAGATTGGTCCACGCAAGAAACTAAGCCCGAAAGAAAGTCCCTCAGGCAGGTAGTTTTCACGCCTTAGTACTACCAATCATATGCCCTATCAATGCCAGCCATTTTCACACCCGTAAAGGCTGACGCTTGAAACGACAACGCGCGTAAATCTTCAACTTCCAGGTTATGCACCGATGATTTACCACAGGCTTTTGCAAGGGCTGTCATTTCCATGGTCATGGCAGTGAGATAGCGAGCGACGCGCTCTGCACCTGCATGCGGATTCATGCGCTTTTCAAGCTCGGGATCTTGTGTGGCGATACCGACCGGACAACGACCTGTGTGGCAATGATGACAAGCTCCTGGAGAGGTTCCCAAGGCTGCATAATCCTCAGCATACCTAGGAGAGTTGCATCCCATCGCAATCATGGCGCCATTGCCGATCATGACGGCATCAGCTCCCAGTGCCAGACACTTTGCAGCATCCACACCTGTGCGTATTCCGCCTGCGGCAACCAGACTGACCTTGCCACTCATGCCGCATTCATCCAGCGACTCCCTCGCTGCACGAATTGCACTCATAGTTGGAATACCCGTATGGTTGAGCAACATCTCTGGAGACGCTCCGGTGCCTCCTTCTGCGCCGTCAACAACGACAACATCCGCTCCCGCCTTTGCAGCAATCGCCACATCAAAACGTGGTCGGGTCGCTCCCATTTTGATAAAGATAGGTACTTTATAGTTCGTGGCAATTCGTAACTCTTCAATCTTCACAGCCAGATCGTCTGCGCCCAAAAAATCCGGATGACGTATGGTTGAGCGTTGATCCACACCTTCAGGCAACGTGCGCATTTTCGATACACGAGGACTGACCTTCATACCGAGCAACAAACCGCCCGTGCCCGGTTTAGCACCTTGTCCAACCACAATCTCCAATGCATCTGCTCGACGAAGATGATCAAGGTCAACGCCGTATCGGGCTGGAGACATCTGGTACACCAGTCGTTGCGACGCCGCACGCTCTTCTTCAAGCATGCCGCCTTCGCCAGTGCACGTCATGGAGCCTACTTTAGAAGCGCCATACCCTAAGGATGCTTTCGCACTGGCTGATAACGCGCCAAAGGACATGGACGCTATATAGATAGGTATTTTGAGCTGCAGTGGATTTTCCACCAAACCACTACCGCCACCTAATATCGTGGTGGTATCGCAACTCTCTCGATAACCCTCAAGAGGCAAACGCGTCATTGTTGCCGGCACAAACGTTAAATCATCAAACGTTGGCAACTGCTTGTTGAACGTGTTGTAGCCACGCACCTGATAACGACCGAGCTGCGCCAACGCGTGCACTTCGGCGATGGCATCGGGCGTCCATCGTGTTGAACCACCTTCATCATAAGACGATGGAACTCCAGCCGGCCGCCCATCGATTGCCCCCGCACCAAACTTGATTTCCTCTTCCGAGGCCATCTCGAATGGATATTCATAAGGTTTGTCTAGATCATGAGCCATGCGTTCGCGTCTCTGCTTTCGAAATACCAAAGGCGTTGACCGGAAACCAGTCTGCGCCATTCTCTGGACGAATCTTTCAATCCCAAGGGATCTAGTATTGCGTCTACCTCAGCGACCTGCGCAGCTGTTGGCTCTAGCACTTTTACATCCACTCCCAGGCTTTCAATCTCGCCGGCCACCCACACTTCACCTTCCCACAATGCATCAGCACAACTTGCACCGGCACCACCTAGGGCGATTATTTTCCCTGCGTGTGCCATAAAACCTGACTGATAACCGATTTTTCCTTCTACAACGATGTTTCCACCTTTCATGGCGACACCACAACGTGGCCCGGTATCACCCTTTACGTGGATGGTGCCGTGAATCATCGCAGCGCCTGCGGACATACCTGCGTAGCCACCCACGGTTATGTGGCCGCCCGCCATGCCTTCACCGACTGCCCATCCGGCATTACGCTCGATGCTAAGGGTTGAACCTGTATTCAGACCACCGCAGTAATAACCCACACTACCTTCAAATGTAATGTCAGCTTTAGGTGGCAATCCAACACCGAGATTATGTCGCGACAAGGTATTCACAACACGGATAGGTAGCCCTTTAGTACAGGCCTCCTGCAGTTCCTCGTTAATTTCGCGGATATGTCGATCACCCACGTCAACCACCGTCTCACTCATGCAGCCTTACTCCTTGCACCAACAGCCCAGAACCCCGTAAGACTCGGCCCGTCGTGGTTGATGACGTCGCACTCTGATGTATAAACGCGGCGAACTGCTTGCTCCTCTGTGGCAGCAGCTAATCCGTCTTCTTCGTCAATCACCACTAACGGCTTCATGGCAAATCGGTCCTTTGCAAAACCAATCCCCTGAATGTCAGCGATCATGAAAGTAAAAACACCATCAATCGATGATATGGATTTTCTCAGAGCCTCGTCCATCGTTAGACCTGACTTAATTTGATCGGACACCCAAACAGCAATGAGCTCGCTATCGTTCTCTGTAAGGAAGCGATAACCTTGGCGTCGCAGCTTATCTCGTTGTGTGTAGTAGTCTGTGATTTGACCGTTATGAACGATGGCCACGTCGGAGAACGGTCGTGCCCAGAATGGATGACTCGCGTTGGGTAAAACCGAACTTTCGGTTGCCAGACGCGCGTGGCCTAAACCATGCGTTCCGACCATTTCACGCACGCCGTGTTTATCTGCAACAGCTGAAGCGCTACCGGTATCCTTGATAATTTCCAACGACTTACCACAGGACTGTATCTCAATTCTGTCGCTGAGCGTATCCGCATCAGCGACCCAAGCTGTCAGGTCCTTCGGCTCAGTGATTTGCATTCTGAAACAGTAGTGCGAGTTTGAATCAATCAGGATTTCAGGTTCTGCCGAATAGTCTGCGCCGTGTGTTTTTAGTAGATGTGTAAAATCAGCCAGATCCGAGTCTACAGCGGACTTATCGAACCCCATGCCCCTGAGAACGTAGCCACTTTCACGCGGTGCGGTATAAATGGCAAATCCGGTGCTGTCAGCCCCACGGTGCGACTGAGCTTCCATCAGACGAACAAGATCTCGCCCGACATTCCCTGATGCACTCAAGATTCGACCGGCAATTCCACACATGGTGTTTCTCCCTGAGATCGTATGCTGAATACAGTATACATACGTAGTTGTAGCATTCTGTTACAAATCGGATCATTGTTCAATGAATTCCGTATACAAAGTGCAGTAGGATAATTTCAACCCAACGGATCCGTAGCTATGACCTTCACCCGCATTCAAACCAATCGTCGTCGACTTGCCGATGAAGTCTACGATCAGATTGTCAATGCGATCGCTTCTCTTGAAATCGGTCCAAATGACCGTCTGGTGCAGGAAAAACTGGCCAAACAGCTCGATATAAGCCGTACGCCAGTACGAGAAGCATTGATGCGACTGGAACAAGAAGGCGTTCTGGTAGTGTCACAGCGTGGCGGGTTTCGGCTGCACAGAATGGAGGACCATGAAGTTCGGGAGCTGTACCAGTCACGTGCCGCTGTCGAAGGGCAAGCCGCGCGTATTTTGGCAGACAACATTGACGCAGAGACCATAAAGTCGCTTAGACAAACCATAAAGACGGAGGAAGACATCAAAGCCACCTCCATTCGCGCCTATTTTGAGGCCAATCGAAATATTCATCGTCGATTTATCGAATTGACTGACAACCGCTACCTGCTTGAGATGTTTGATATGACCTGGGGCAAGGCCATGGCATTCCAACTTTTCGCAACCTTTGAAAACGTCGACATCTCAAAATCGCTGGGCGATCACATGTCGCTAGTGGATGCTATCGAGACCAGAGACAAAACTATTGCACTCGAAGCTGTGATAGATCACATCCATGACGGGTTAGATTTACAGCTCAAAGGATTACATGCGAGTTGATGTTATCGGCTAAGGCCGCAATAACGCTTTGGTTCTACCGAACTTGAACTTGAACTGGATCTCATAACGTATCTCACAGGGTGTAAAACTGATTGTGGCTTCTCACTTTGAATATGCTTCGCTTTTTCATTGTAGTCATTTGAAAACCCTACAATTACAAACACTTACGAGCGAACCTTTGAATTCGTCATTTTTTCGACACAAGCTAAATCAGCCTAAATTATTGTTTAATATAGCTTTTCCGTAAATAGCCTCACCATTTGCACGACGTTTAAACCCTCAGTACAGTTCACGGCATGCAGTTGACGCACAGCGACCAACTCACCAAAACAGCCGGCAAAGACTGGCGATGAACACCGGGGATTTAAACAATGAAAACGCAGATTTTCAAACTAGTTGCTCTTACTCTTATCGCTCTTGGTGCTTCTCTTAGCAGCGGTATCGCTAACGCCCAAGACTCTCAAAACGACTTCCTCGTGATCAGTGCCGGCGCCTTCCACTTCGAAAACTTCGATGAGCGAAACGCTTTTACTCCAGGTCTTGGTTGGGAATACTCACCTTCTGGAAAAATCGGCTGGCATGCAGGCACCTTGTCTGACAGCTTCGGCTACCAGGCGATGTACGGCGGTATCAACTACGCAACTAAACCTACATTCTTTGGCAAAGTGCGATTTCTGATTGGCGCATCTGTTGTCCACAAGCAATATAAGAAAAACGCTGAACCAGAAACTAAATTACTGCCTGTTCCTGCTATGGAAATCAAGCTCACTAAGCGTTCAGTACTAAACGTATCGGGTTCACCACAGATCGATTACGGCGATCATCGCAACAACGCTGTTTTGTTTTTTCAATTCAAATTGAATATCCGATAAACGATACAATTATTTTCACCCCCTTGGGCTGATCTTTATGGTCAGCCTTTTTTTATGGTAACGGCGTAATTGTCATTCTAATGACATCACCATTAAGCACGCTAGTCAGCGCATCCAGCTTGCCCTTTCCTATCAGGCTACCAACCCGCTCCATTTTACGTTGTCATACCCATCTCACCGCTAGCATCCTGCCTAGGGGCTTGCCCTGTACCGATTCCCGGTTCCTGATCTTCTTCGGTATCTGACTCCCACAGTGTAAGCACGCCTGACACATCCCCTGAAACAGGTGCACCGTTGTCATCAAACAATAGGATGCCACTATCATTATTATGTGTGGAATAGAACCAATCATTTGACTGTACAAACATGGTCAGCAGAGACAATTTGTCACCAGGCTCTGCAGTTATAGTAAAACTTCCCCCGAACCAATGGGACTTGGTATAAATGCACGTTCGGGAGTATCAAATACCCCCGAACCACGAACATCAGCACGCAGAAAATAAGGGTTTCCATTTTCTGCTAATGATTCAAGAGCCTCACTGCTAGCGCTTCCACGCTGCACGAACGGATTGGTATTAGTGCTATGAACAAAATATGCACCGGGTGACAATGCAACTGCCACCGCCCCACCCGTTGATGGCGTAGACAAAGTTGAATCTGTAGACACGTTACTAACCTCAACGGAGAAACGAGTTCTGCCTTCTGCATCTACCGGTACTAATTGAGCGCGTACTTCACCCGCAGGATAGTCATCGGTGTGCACATTGACGTACAGCTCTCCATTTAGATAGCTATCAATTCCAGCTGCATCCAAACCAGAACTTATGGGCACTTTAAAATTCGTCCCGTCTTCATCAATGTTCAAAGCGATGAGTACTGGCCCATTGCGACCTGATGCGCCACTGTAAATATGCGCCATTCTCGCGGGACTCGATAGTCCTGTAACAGTTACACTTCCGGATATAGCTCCTGTATCCGGATCCAGAATCAATACAGATGTGCCACTGCTGGAATCCAACAGCAAAGTGGGTACCTGTTGATCAGCAGAGAGTCCCGTGGTTACCTGATTCGCTGGTATGGAAGTCTGTGTACCTGAACTACCGCCACAACCGGTTACAAGCACTACTGAAAGCAGGCAAGCTGGCGACTAGGATTTGATTCAATCATTTAGTATTTCTCTGCTTACGCAAGATTCGCTATGTTGTTGAGGGTGATAGCTAAGCCCGCGCCTATATCATCTGCAAACATGGGCTAGATCTCATAATGTACTTCACCCACCGTTAATCTACTAGCGACTTCTCGTTTTGAATACGCTGCAATTATTCATAGTTGCGCCTGATAATTATTGTATTAACAAACACTTACGTGTGCACTCCAGTTTTCGCCATTTTTCCGACGCGGGCAAAATCGTTCTATCTTATTGTTTAATATCGTTATTTCATAAATTGCCACCCAATTTGAATAACGTTTAAACCCCCAGTATAGTTCACGGCATGCAGTTGACGCACAGCGATCAACTCACCAAAAAACAGCCGGCAAAGACCGGCGATGAACATCGGGGATTTATATAATGAAAACGCAGATTTTTAAACTAATTACTCTTATCGCCCTTGGCCTCTCTTTTAGCTGTGCAGCAGCTAACGCGCAAGACACACAAAATGACTACCTCGTGGTCAGTGCCGGCGCCTACCACTTCGAAAACTTCGATGAGCGAAATGCTTTCACTCCTGGCTTGGGTTGGGAACACTCACCTTCCGCAAAAATCGGCTGGCATGCAGGTACGTTATCTGACAGCTTTGGTTACCAGGCTATGTACGGCGGTATCAACTACGCAACAAAACCAAAATTCTTTAGCAAGGTTCGATTTCTGATCGGCGCATCGCTTGTCCACAAGCAATACAAGAAGAACGCAGAAGCTGAAACAAAAATTCTGCCAATACC
>JBLHWG010000105.1:0-14888 GCA_047629055.1 Halioglobus sp. | reverse complement strand
GTGGATGGCTGCAGAGGTTCATCGAGAAGGTATTTGGCACGCCATTGTTCCAGAATGCCGTCCGTCGGCTGCCCCCAGAGCGGGCCAATCGGAGACTAACCCACTGACAGCCGCCAATTTTCACATGCTCCCCTACAGCAACCGAATTCGAGACGGGCTTTTCGAATTTCAAGGCCAAACGATACAGCTAAAAAAAGCGGAGTCACATGCGATCCACGGTGCACTGCGCAAACTGCCTTGGAAAGTAAAGAGCAGTGACTCTTCGTCCTTAATTTGTCAATTCAATTCTAACGATCATCATGCAGTCAATTGGCCCTGGCCTATTTCGGCGACTCTCGAACATCGCGTTCAGGGAGACCTTTTAACAAGCCAGATCACCCTAACCAATAATGGCGACACAGACATGCCTGCTGGATTTGGCTGGCATCCCTACTTTGTTCGTACCATAAACGGGGCAGATGCTGTGCTGACGTTGCCGGTAGAAAGCGTTTTTCCAGACGCCTCTGGAGATTGCCTCCCAGATGGTGCCGCTGTTGCGCTTCCAGAAAGTCTCGATTTCCGTGCGCCCACGCCATTGGACGCCAGCCAGCGAATTGATTGCTGTCTTTCCGGATTAGCCGGGCAATGTGTGCTGGATTGGCAGCAAGGCGGGATTAAGTTGATCCTTCACGCCAGTGATATTTGTCAGTATCTCGTGCTTTATAATCCTGACATGCCGCATTTTGCCGTTGAACCTGTGACTAACGCAAACGATGCATTTAATCTGGCTACTCAATCAATTGAATCAGGTGTGAATATTCTGAGACCTGGTGAATCGCTATCAGCGATTATGTCTTTGACAGCTGTTGTATCCGAATGAAAATCTAGGTCTCGTGGGTCCGCTAAGAGGCTGTCCACGAGTGGCGTCCAGCGCAAATCAGCCTATTCTCGGACAAGCGCCTAAGGCGTGACTAACGAAGTCCCCAGAGTGACGCCCAATGGCCCTCTTGGTAAATCCGCGCTTAAGAATTGTCCACCGCGATCGAATAAGATTTGAACGTACTCACCTCTTGATCCTTCGCGAGTGGCCTGCTGCAACTCGGACGCTCGGAAAATTCGCTGGTTGTTGTAACTGACTATCAAGTCGCCCACTCCAAGTCCCGCAATATCAGCGGCCGATCCGGATATGACCGATGCAATACTAACTCTGTTAGCGTCCCCAGATTCATAGAGGAAGCGATCAAATGCATCGTCACCTAATTCATCCCGTAGGACGATCCTGCTTGCATTCAGCTCAGTGAGATGCTGTTGAAGTTGTTCTGACTCCGACCAGCCTTCCCGAGCAGCCTGATCAAACAATTCTAATCGCGCTAGCTGCTGCTGGTCACGACGGGATTGCAGATCTAGCGCCGTCTGCTCATCAATACCAGCAGCAATCAGGCTTGCTACGCGCTCCTGTCCTGTTTGCTGTTGATTACGGCGATTGAAGCTACGAGGTACAGAGCCTTCAGCCTGTGGTATACCTGAGTTTTGACCACTGTGGCCCAGAGTCGCGAACGCCAACCGTTCCGTATTTGATTGCTCAAGTATTGACACTTGTGCTTGAACATCTGCCAGATCGCGATTTAGTTGGAGCAGTGTTTCCGCCATCTGTGATCGTTCCGCCTCACCTTGAGTCAATGCGGACTGGAGTTGTTGAAATTGGATTGCATAATCTGGTAACGGTGCAATCGTATCTGCAGGCAGAGTTGGCACCACTTTGACAACCTCATCGCTGTAAACCGCAGTTGCCGATTTGCTAAACGTACCGGCAGTGAGCAACGTCACCACACAACCGAATACCGCAGCAAATACAGCGACAGCGCTATGAGTTAGCATGATTTTTCTCTCCATAATAGATCTACGATTCGTTTTACTACAAGATTCAGCCCAAAATGTCTAATCTATGTTCATTAAGCACAATTCAAAGCCCTTTGAACCCCATGCCCCCAATAAAAACAACCACCTACAAGGGTCAGACCACCAGGTGAAAAACAATGACTTACCATGGTCCGACCCCCAAGATGAAAACAATGACTTACGGTGGTCCGACCCTCAGAATGAGAGGCATGTGGATGTGTACGCACATCGAGGGAGTACGGTTCTGGCACCGGAAAATACAGGTGCAGCTTTTGAACTCGCGTTGGGCCTGGGTGCAGACGTACTTGAAATCGATGTAAGACTCAGTCGCGACCGTGAAGTTATAGTCACGCACGACGCGCGCGTAGATCGCACCTGCGATGGTTACGGTGCCGTTAGTGAGCAATCCCTTGTTAACCTTAAAAAACTTAATGCTGGCTGGCACTTCATCGATCTCAAAGGAAAAAGCTACCGTCAGGAAAACATAGGCTTGTTAACACTCACCGAGCTCTTCGAACAGTTCCCCACCGCCAGAATCAACATAGACATAAAAGATAATTCGCAAGAAGCTGCCGAAGCTGTCTCACGGGCTATCAGGAAAGCAGATGCGCAACGTCGAGTGAATGTAGGAAGCTTTCACGCAAAAGCTCTCGCCTACTTCCGAACGTTTTCTCCGCAGGTCACTACCGCAGCCACTCAGCCTGAGGTGGCACAATTGTATTTTGGAAGATCTTTAGTAAAATCAGTTAAATACCAGTACCTGCAGATTCCAACCCAATACTTCTCACTGCCGCTTGCCACGCAAAGCTTCATAAAGTTCGCCCAAAAGAGAAAACTGATGGCAGTTTACTGGACAATAAACGACGTCGAGCACATGCAGACGCTAATAAATCGCGGTGCCGATGGAATTGTTACCGATCGAGTAGATCTTGCGTGTAGTTTGTTGAACAAGACTGAAAAATCTGAGTAATGCGCCGTGAAAAACCTAGTGAATTAACTTGGTTTCGATTGGCAGTCCAATCTTGCGGCAAACAAATCAAGTAAGGATCGTTCCGCTCGGGAGTTCTCCATCACAACATTTAATCGTCCCATGGCCCCGTCAACGCACTGTCAGCCGAAGCCAAGGCACCAATGAGTGAAGCATTTTCGGGGTTTTTAGCCGCAGCGTCACACTTTTCTGAAGCTTCATTTCTAGCCTTTGTCACCGCCGTTGCGTGTCAGATTCATGAGCCATATACGCTTTTGCTGTAGCCACAAGGTTGGGATTCCACTCATACCGCCGTTGCAGCTGCACTTCTATTTGAGAAAACCCATTTAACGCCAGATTTCTAAGCGTTATCAATCTGTTATAGATCAAAACGGCTGCCAAAATAGCGCACACGGCGACCAGGTTAATGATCAAGCCCGAGCTCATAGACATCCCCAGAACACATTGTTTCGAATATAGCGGCAAGATCAGTTGATATTTAACGCGATGTTACGCTTTGCGACTAAGTTCGAACTGGTCAATCTTTGCTCCAGACAATTTAAATGCCTGCCCAAATCCCATAACAAATTGCCCCTGTGACGGTTTAAGACGAAAGAGAACAAAATCTGGCAAGGTTCTAAGCAAGCCGATCATTTTACCGTGAATGTCTTGCATCGCGTTCAGGAGAAGCTCGTATTGCTCACTTTGAGAAGAAATAACCTCAGCCTGACATTGATAGCTGACTCGTGCTCTGGCGAATATTTGCTCTGACACTGACTCGTCGGCAATGAGCATGGCTGACACTTTTCCGTTAGTGAGCAGGTCTCTGGTATGCAATGCGAGCTGGCTGACAAATATAATAATATGATGGTCAAAATCGGCCTCATTATCGAAAATGAACGGTGTATATCCGCTGTGAGGTTCTCCATTATCCCCAAGCGTAGACAGTAAAACACTTCGCATATCCGCCCTGAGGGAATTTAGAACACTGGCCGGATCATTCTCAATCTTTGTCACAATCGCTAGCTATTCCGTATTAAGAAAATTCATCGTATGATAAACCACAGAGTAAACGGCACTCTAATTGAGAATTACTTAGAAATTAGGTTAACGGTATTCAAGAAGCTATGAGAACCATTCGCACATTCCGCCCTGACGATACCGCAGCGGTAATTTCACTCTGGCAAGCTTGCGAACTAACTCGTCCATGGAATAACCCTGAGCTCGATATCCAAAGAAAATTGTCCGTCAACGATGATTTATTTCTAGTTGCAGATGATGGCGGCCAAATTGTAGGTTCCATCATGGGGGGTTACGAAGGGCATCGAGGCTGGATCAACTATCTTGCCGTTGACCCTTCACTACAGAAGCAGGGCCTGGGCAGAGAATTAATGGATGCCATTGAAAGTCGTTTGCTAGACAAAGGCTGCCCAAAAATAAATCTTCAGGTTCGTGTAGGTAATGATGCTGTCGTTGCCTTCTATGAAGCCATCGGATATTCGGACGATGAATGCATTAGCTTCGGAAAACGTCTCATACCTGACTAAAAGATTTCTTTGCTAGCATCGGTGTATGCCCGATTGCGCCCAACGCATAACGCATGATAAATCGTTTTAAGGGACCACCATTATCAGCCATATTCAGTGCAACTGATCGTATTTGTCGAAACGGCAGCGGTTGCGGTTTGAATGCGTGATAAAAGCCATCGAGTACTGAAATCATCAGGGTGTTTTCACCACGCCGCCACCTTTCGTATTGGCGAAGATGGCGTCTATTGCCAGGATCAATACCCACTGCATGTGCGGCCATTATTGTTTCAGCAAGTGCTGCCGCATCAAGCAGGCCCAGATTGACCCCTTGACCAGCCAAGGGATGGACCGTGTGAGCGGCATCTCCGATCAGCGCTACTCGATCGGAGATATACCGTTTAGCATGTGCTTTAGCTATGGGAAAACTACTACGTTCGACAATACTGTCTATCCCACCAAGCTCTGCAGGGAATGTGCTTTCCATAGCCTCCAGAAATTCAGAATCACTTAAGGCTCGTAGGCGTTTAACCTCTTCCTCAGTGTGGTACCAAACCATGGATGCGTAAGAGCCACACAACGGTAGAAGAGCTTCAGGGCCAGTGGGTTGAAACCGTTGCCAGGTAATATCCTGCTGAGGCAGGCGCGTTTTAACCGTTGCTACCAAAGCATGCTGAGGGTAAGGCGTACGCTCCATCTCAATATTAGCTATCTGGCGCACGGTAGATTGCGCGCCATCGGCGCCTACCAGAAGGCGCGTAGTAATCGGCTCCAGCCCGTCATCTAGTTCACAGGTAACGAATTGTTCGGATAATTCGTAACCCTTCAGACTGGCCGGGCAAAGGTAATCAATATTGCCAGCTGCTATCAGACAATCAAGCAAGGCCAACTGCATAACCCGGTTTTCTACAATATGGCCCAGCTCTGGCAGATCTACGTCACACGCTTTAAAATGCGTCCGACCCGCTGCTTCACCGTCCCATACCAACATTTCACGATAGGGACAGGCTCTACGGTCAAGGATCCCTGCCCAGGCACCCACATTTTCAAACATATTTTGAGAAGCACCGCTAAGAGCTGATACGCGAATATCGTAAGCTGGATTAGTACCCGGGGTGAAACTCTCAGGCTGCCGATTTTCCAACACCGCAATTCTTAGTGCAGGCAGCGTGGAACGTGCGCTCGCAAGCGCCGCAGCCAGCATACTGCCGACCATTCCACCACCTACAATAACGACGTCATACTCTTTCAATAGAACCGCCTCTCAAAGTTATGCTCATCTATGATTGACCCGCTGCCAATCTTCACTGGTTCGAGTAATTTCAAACGTAGGCCAGAAATTATACTCGGGCTTTACGGTGACGATGCCCTTACGCCCACTCATCGATACGATAGTCAGTCGGGTAATTTCATCTTGCGCACGCTTTTTAACTTGAGCTAGGAAATCGTCTAGATTATCAACGGGCTCTCCCTCAACAGCGACTACAAATCGATTTCGATAAAGGCGATCCCACAATGCAGGTGATCCTTCTGCCGTGCTGGATATGTACACGCCAGGAAAATCGACACCTTTTTGGTATCCGATGTCAGTAAAGGACTCCTGAAAGATAGCCCCAGCCCAGCTGACAAGCCTTACAGTACCAAGTCCACTTACTTCAGACGGTGACAGATCTACTGTTTGCACAGAGCCATCGCGTAAGACAGTTAAGGTCAGCGTCGGTTTCTGAGACAGAATTTCAGCGGTAATCAGTTCAGAGACAAGGACATCGTCAATGGCCAGAATAACATCACCCGATGCCAGCTTCAGCGCCGCATCAGTATTAGGCGTTAATTGAGTGATATACAGCACTCGACGTACCTCCGCAGGCAAACTGTTGTATCGCAACAACCATTCATCCGGCAACCCATACTCTCTGGCAAGCGACAGTGGCCTATAAACCAAGCGCGCATCTAATGAAAAATAAGGTTGACCTGATCGATACATTCTTAACGACTCTAACAAGACGGAGGCCGGCATGGCCCATTCTCGCTCTTTTATCTCTCGCTCATCTTCGTAGGCAAAACTCATATACACCGCGTGTACAACGCCGTTTTCATCGACCAATGGACCGCCAAGAGATGGAGGTACATTGGGTACACCAAGCACATCTAAAGAGGCTTGCTGAAACCGTGGCAGACCTGGAGGATTAAAACCTATAGTCAACCGACTGGCATCACTGACAGAATGTGCGCGAAATGTACCGTCTGAGCGATAACCTACCATGGTCAAATTCTCAGTTGTCGGGGTTGCAGCATCGCTCAGGCTTAGCGCACTATATTCAGCACCGACAAGCTTTCCCACATCGAATTGTATCAAGGCAACATTATGCCTCGGGTGAAGAAATACCACTTTTCCAGGAAGCGCCAAAGATCCAAAAAAGGTGATGTCTGCATCTCCTAGTCCGACAGGCACGGTATTTCTGTCAACAGCAACTAAGCCTTCTTCCTTGTCTACTATTAATCCTACGCCTTTAAAATGCCGCGCATAAACGTTGTCAATTGAGTATGGAATGCTGAAATCAACCCTCACCATCGCTGGAGCCACTTTATTTAATAAGGCGTCCTGATACTGCGGGATATCCGCTAGAACGTTATCTGTGGCAGCAGCTTCAATCGGCAGATCAACGCTGGCACAACTCCAGAAACGTACATCGTCAACGCGATCACAGAGTCGATTGTCGAACCACCTATTGCCAACTTGAATTGTTGCAATCTCGGAACTGAACTCACGCCGCGGCTCTACAAAGCGTATGCGTTTTTTGTTCTCTTTGGTGGGCTTGGCAATTGCCGCAATGAAGCTGGCTAAATTTGTCATCTTTTCACCATCCACCTCGGTAATTAAAGCTCCCTGGGGAACTCTTCCCTTAGTGAAGATATAACCAGATCTTGCGACTACGACGCCCACTTGCGGTAGGTTCATAGCACGTGCATGCTGAATGGACATGTCCTGAATGATTGAGTCACCCAATTCGAATAATTGACTGGGTGCCAGAGCATTCAGATCTTGCACAGTGACCACTAGGCTAAGGCTTTGCCCGAGACGAATGACTTCCACAGGGAGCGACTCGTCAATGGATTGATCTAACAGATTCTCTAAACTGATAAAATCAGTTATCAGTTGTTCAGAAATTGATACAAGGATGTCACCTGCTTCAAATTTTTCATCTGCAACGCCACCGAGTATGACCTGCCCCACCGTCAGCATTCCATGAGTTTCTGGGTTTTCTGTCCGAACACGTGCTTCTAATTCTGCCGTCAAACCCAAGCGTGTTAATTCACGAAACGGCTGATGAGAAAATATCGTCTGGAAGCCACCACGATCAATCGGCTCATCCGCCTGTAGCCGTGCAAGTGCATATTGAATCCTTGGCAATGGGAGGAAAAAACTACTGGCCGTTTGAGTGTTTGCAGCCGCGTTGAGGGCCACGACATCACCGTCTATGTCGATAACCGGCGAGCCTGAGCTACCACCTGACGTACCGGAGGCAGCCTGAAGATAGAACGTATTAAAGTCATTGTAACCATAGCGCCCGTAGGAGGGTACTTCCCGATCGAGCCTCGCAATAGTACCGGGCAATATCGATAATTGTTCACCGCCATCGCTACCGATGACTCTGATATTCATGCCTGTGCTAACTTTGTCTGGCCTCAGCTGCAAGGAATCAGGCATCGCGTGTTTCAACGCTTGCGGATCGAAACGTACAAACGCAAAGTCATGGATGGGATCTCTGTACAACGGAACCGCATCAACACGTTCCTGATTCTGGAAAGTCGCAGTGATTCTGAGCGGCCCAGAACCCACAACATGCCTATTGGTCAGCACGATTCCTCGTGCGGCATCTACAACAAAGCCGGTGGCACTACTCCCACCTTGCTCAGACCCATCAAAATTTCGCAGCTGAGACAATTGTAGGGATACCACTGAATTGGCAGCCCGCGACACGGTTGTCGCCCAGATATCCTCATCTGACGCCACTGCACCTTGAAAAGGCGACGTACCCATAGCGATCAGAACCAGCAAGATTACTTGGCCCAGCAGGCGTCTTGTATAAGCCACTGAGCGAAGGACAAGTCCATCTCCAAACCGAATATCTGTCACTAAAGAAATCTCCTGATAATTCATCATTGTCGCGCAACAACCGTTCCACTTGCATTAATTTTCACGATTGAAAACTCAAGCTATCCAACCATAGACCGCAGGTGGATCAATTCGTGCTCAAAACTTGCTAAATTCCGAAGCACAATAAATGCTCCTGGAAGGTTTACTATACGGCTCTGGCTATAGAATCACCCACCGTAACTACTACGGAGATTAATGAACAAACAGATCCGCGAAGACGACAAGAACATTGACTGGTTTCGAGCCGCTTCGCCATACATCAATGCGCATCGAGGCAAAACCCTGGTCATCGGGCTACCTGGAAACTGGCTGCGCAGCGAATTGCTCCCCACTCTGGCGCATGATCTCACTCTGCTCAGCCATTTGGGCTTGCGCCTTGTGCTGTGCTTTGGATTGCGAGCACAAGTAGACGATCAACTAGCCAAAACGCAGGAACAAAGCCATATTGTTGATGGGCGCAGAGTGACTGGCTCGAAGGCTCTGGCAACCATAATTAGTGAAGCAGGCATTGCAAGAAACGAATTGGAAGCACGCCTGTCCATGGGCCTACCCAACACTCCAATGGCGGGTGCTCGATTGGCTATAACGTCGGGCAACTATGTCACTGCACAACCATTTGGTGTCCACGCAGGAGTTGACTTCCAGCATACTGGTTCAGTCAGAGAAGTACATATTTCAGCGATTAACGCCGTCTTAGATGCGGGTCATTTGGTGTTGCTGCCTCCTGTTGGTTACTCGCTTACTGGAGAAGTTTTCAACGTCACCATGACTGAGGTGGCCACCAAGTGTGCCATTGCACTTCGTGCAGACAAACTGGTTTTCTTTGTCGACTCACTTCCAATCGATAAAAATGAAAAGCCGTTAAAACAAGCCAGTACGGCGCGGGTTCAACGAATGTTAGATCACGCCTCAACGTCAAAAACGGATGAATCAGCTGCTGAGGTGACCCACTTGTCGGAAGTGCTGCAAAAAGCCGTTCATGCCTGCCATATGGGCATCGAGAGAGTACATTTACTTGAGAGCCATGATCCTACCGCACTGCTTCGAGAGCTTTACACTCGTGATGGCAGTGGAACTATGATTACTACCGATCGGTGGGAACATATCCGCCCAGCCACAATCGCCGATGTCGGCGGTATCATAGAACTGATAGCACCACTGCAAGCCAATGGCACGCTGGTAAGTCGATCCAGAGAGGAGCTTGAGATCGATATCGAGCATTTCGTCGTTAGTGAGCGCGACGGAATGGTTGTAGCCTGTGCCGCAATGTATCTAGAAGCAGAGTCCGCAACTGCAGAAATTGCCTGTATAGCTACCCACCCAGATTATCAAGGCGAAGGGCGCGCAGACCAATTGTTGACTCACCTTGAACATAACGCACAATCGTTAAATTTCCCAAATGCTCGTATCCTGAGCACGCATACGGGACACTGGTTTGTTGCGCGAGGTTACTCGCTAACGTCACCTCAAGATTTACCGACTTCGCGTCGTGTCAGCTACAACGAACATAGAAATTCCAAGATATACACGAAGAACCTAAGCCTCTAACGCTCAGCGATTTCTATCTGCAATGAATTCAAAGCCACTAATCGTTCGCGATTACTGGGCATCTGCAACAATTCGAATTTCGCCTCATTGGTTAGCGGCAAAACTTCGAGTAATCTGTGAATAACCCAATCAGCATCATCAAGGCGTTTTGTATCAAAGCGTGCCTCAGACTCAAGGTAACTCAGAATTAATTCCAATTTCTTCGCCAGCAATTCGAATTCTGGTTCCATTGGCGTTGCTGGCTGACTGGGTAACGCCTCTACCTCGCCAATAAGTAAACCAGCCTCATTTGAGGTGTATGTGAGGATTTTGAATTCCTCAATACCTTTTGCCGTAATGTGCAAAAGGCCATCAGCTCCTTGGTCAAAATCGACAATAGAAACTCGAGTTCCCAGTGGATATGGTTCCGCCACGTCTGCGACCTCGCCACCCTGCCTGATAAGACAAATGCCAAAGCCAGTATCATTTCGAAAACAGTCTTTGACCATATCGATGTAACGCGGCTCAAACAACCTTAGTGGCATCAACCCGTCCGGCAATACGATGCTAGACAGTGGAAACAGCGGCAATTGCATTGAATCAGTTTTCCTCGATTCCCCAGCGGGGCATAATCGTCTGTTTGACGTCCAATTGATCTAGCACGCGAGCTACCACAAAATCCACAAGATCATCGACGGTCTTTGGCAGATTATAGAACGCAGGGTTAGGCGGCATAATGACTACGCCAGCTCTTGCCAGGCGAGTCATGTTTTCCAGATGGATAAGCGAAAACGGCATCTCCCGAGGCATCACTATCAACTTCCGCCCCTCTTTAATCACAACATCTGCCGCTCTTTCCAACAAACTGTTGCAGGTACCTGCAGCCACAGACGCCAAGGTTCCAGTGGTACAAGGACAGATGACCATGGCGTCAGGGGCACCTGAACCACTGGCCACTGGCGCAGTCCATTCTTCCTGGCCAAATGCCTTTAGTTGTCCCTCACGCGCGCCATAAGCTTCTGAAAACTGAGCCTGAACCTGAGAGGTTCGGGAAGGTACATTCAGGTCAGTATCCATCCCCATCACAATTCGTGCAGGTTTTGACATAAGAACATAAACCTCGCAATTAGCTTGCACCAGACACTCAATTAAACGTAAAGCGTATTGAATGCCCGATGCACCTGTCATCGCGACACAAATCGTCTTATCGAATTGATTACTCATTAAAAATCACACTGAACCGTCGTACGTAGTTGTACGACTAATGCAGCTATTCCGATTTTCAAGGCTTTACAACTAACTCCACGCGTCGATTCAATGCACGTCCTTCGCGAGTGTCATTAGCCGCAACTGGCCGTTGCTGGCCATATCCAAGAGCTCCCAGACGGCTGGAATCTACTCCACCGTTCGACTCGAGAAAGTTCACAGTATTGGCAGCACGTGCGACAGATAATTCCCAGTTACTTGGGAAAAAGGCCTGTAAATCTCCGGATACTGGAATGCTGTCCGTGTGGCCTTCGACCACAATATCGTTATCAATCCCATTAATAGAAGTTGCGACCTTGTTCATCAAGGTTCGTCCAGCTGCGCTCAAACGAGCCCGTCCAGAATTAAACAGTGTCTGACTCGGTAGATTGATAACCACGCCGTTATCGTCGCGAATCGTAACCTCGAAATCCTCCACGCCATTGTTTCGCAAGTTTTGGTCAATTGTGTCCCGTAAGACGACTGCGCGATTTATTTCCGCCTCGCTTTGCTCGGTAATCGTTGCTAACTGGCCTGAAAGATCTGCAATTCGAGCTTGCTCACCATAGACGTTCTCTCGTTCGTTGCGAACTTCGTCTCTTAAATCTGAAGCGACAGCATCGGCGTCAGCCAAGTCAGAAGTCAGTTTCTGATTGGATATACCCGCTGCAACCAATTCTGATTCCAGATTGGTAGCCGTATCTGCCATTTGTTGAACCTGAGCTTCTAGTGACGATTTGTCAGTCTCTAAGGCAGCTTTTCTGGCCTCCAGATCAAGAACACGATTTTCGGTTTCTACTAGTTCAGCCTCTAAAGCAGCCCGTTTGGCTTCTTTGTCACTGAGTTGTTGCTCTATGTCACTCTGCAGGCCAGTGGAGGCTACATTTGCAGCCTGTGCAGCTGCGACCGCGGACGCTAGATCGGTTTCTGTGGAGGCTAGGTCTATTTCCAGAACTTCGATCTTCGATGCGCTAGACGCTGCTGTATCTTGAGACACGATTAGCTGGCCTTCCAAATCACCAACCATAACGCCCAGTTCCACCACCTCGGAAAGTAACCCGTCTCGATCTACCACAACACTATTCAGTTGTTGCGATATGCCGTCAATTTCAGACCGGCTTGAAGATGCAAGCTCTGTAGCTTGATCACCTGAAGCTTCCAGTTGTTCCTGAAGAGCCGTCTTCTCAGCTTCTAGCCCACTGACCTGTTCTGCCAAACTAGCATTGTTAGCTTCTAGTGATGCAAGCTGCATGTTAAGAGACGCTTGCTCGGTCTCGAGAGCACTCATCTGCTCCAGCGCAGCTTCACGTGCTGCGTTAAGCTCCGCTACCTGAGACACAAGATTCGCATTCACCGCTTCAAGTTCAGCACCCGCGCTTTGCAATGCCAAACTAATTTCTGATTCGCTGGCTAAACTCGCCTCGCTCGTAGTAACCAAACTTTCCAACTCAGCAATTTGCAACAGCAACGCAGCCTTTTGCGATTCCAGATTCTCAGTATTCACACCTGCTTCATCAGCACTTGCTTCGAGTGAGTTCTGCATTTCACCCAACTTCAGCTGTAACGCCGCCTTCTGGGATTCCAACTCAGCTGCATTCTCGTTAGCCGCACCAGCTGACGCAGCATTTATGTCCAACAAGTTCTGCATTTCACCGATTCGCGATTGTAAAGCAGCCTTTTGAGACTCTAACTCGCCAACCGTTTCTGATGTGGCAGCGACCGCATCTTCTTTGGCATCGAGCATGCTCTGTAAGTCACCAATACGTGATTGCTGTGCAAGCATTTCAGCTTCAAGTTCCGACACATTCGCACTTGTGGCACTCGCTGTCTCGGCGTTCACGTCCAACGAGTTTTGCATTTCATCTATTCTGAGTTGTAAAGCCGCCTTTTGAGATTCTAACTCGCCAACCATTTCTGATGTGGCAGCGACGGCATCTTCTTTGGCATCGAGCATGCTCTGTAAGTCACGAATGCGTGATTGCTGTGCAAGCATTTCAGCTTCAAGCTCCGACACATTCGCACTTGTGGCACTCGCTGCCTCGGCGTTCACGTCCAACGAGTTTTGCATTTCACCTATTCTGAGTTGTAAAGCCGCCTTTTGAGACTCCAATTCGCCGATAATTTCTGCTGTGCCTGCAACCACACCTTCCTTGGCATCGAGCATGCCCTGTAACTCGCCAATGCGTGATTGCAGTGCAAGTTTTTCAGCTTCAAGTTCCGACACATTCGCACTTGTAGCACTCGCTGTCTCGGCGTTCACGTCCAACGAGTTTTGCATTTCACCTATTCGCGATTGCAAAGCGGCCTTTTGAGATTCCAATTCACCAACCGTTTCTGATGTGGCAGCAACCACACCCTCTTTGGAATCGAGCGCAATCTCCAAATCCCCAATTCGAGATTGCAGCATCAGTTTTTCGGCTTCAAGACTCGACATATTGGCAGTGGTGACATCAACTGCCTCGGCGTTGCTTTCCAACAAGTTCTGCATTTCACCGATACGTGATTGCAAAGCAGCCTTTTCAGTTTCTAACCCAGCTACATGTGCCAGAGCACTCTCGCTATTCGACATAGTCGATTCTAGGGAAGATTGCAGCTCTGCTATACGCAACTGAAGTGCAGCCTTCTCTGATTCCAGAGAGTCAACTGCAGCGCTGGTATTTACTGCAGCTTCTCCAAGTATTTCCAATTCGGTTTGCATGTCCCCAATACGAAGCTGCAAAGCCATTTTTTGAGACTCGAGCGTTTGCATGGACGATGCAGAAGCGCTTGCAGAATCCTGAGTAGTCTCAAGAGTAGTCTGCAAATCTCCGATGCGAAGTTGTAGTGCCGCTTTTTGGGTATCGACGTCGCCTATCTGCGCACGCAGCCCTTCAATGGCAGGTACCTGCTCATCAACAGTGGCCTGCAGCAGTGCAATTTCTGTATTCTTGCCGTCAATTTCACCTTGCAAGGACTCGCCTCTTGCACGCAGTTCAGTTAACGAGGCTTCCTGCTCGGTAACAGTAGCGAGCAATTGTTCACGTTCCGAATCGCCAGCTGCCAACTCACCTTCTAGCGATGTGCTGCGCCCCTGAAGCTCAGCAATTACAGGTGTTTGCTCATCAATAGTCGCTTGCAATTGGGCAGACTCAGCCTGCGCTACGCTAGCTTGCTCACTTTGCGCGCCTGTTGTCTCTTCAAACTTTTTCTCCATAGCTCGAAGTCGCAGTGCCAACTTGGCTCGCTCGACGTCAAGATCCGAAGCTCTTGCTTCAAGTTCAACCAAAGCAGGTGTTTGTAAATCGACAATAGCCTGAAGCTCTGCACGCTGGGCATCGTAAGTTACTTGCTGCTCAGCAGCCGCAGCTGATGTTTCGCCTAGAGTCAACTCTAGCGAGTCGCTCTGCACTTTTAGCTCAGAAATAAGTAGTTCCTGTGCGGTGATTGTTGCTTGAAGCCCTTCAATCTGACGTTGCGCGCGTATCAATGAACCTTCGGCAGCGCTCTTTTCTGACTCAACCGATGTTTGCGCAGTAAGAAGACTTTCCAGATCGCCTTCTAGAGTCGCCACTTGAGATTCCAGCGCGTCCTTTTCCAGCGCTAGAGT
>JBLHWG010000104.1:0-14959 GCA_047629055.1 Halioglobus sp. | reverse complement strand
CGGCGGTGTTGATTGTCTGGATGTGATCCCTGGTTTGGTGACGCGTTTTAAGGACCCATTGTCCGACTCCAGTGGAACTCGATTGAAAGTACCTCATATGGGTTGGAGTGAAGTGGCACAAACTCAGAAACACCCAATGTGGGATCGTATCAGTGATCGAGCGCGATTCTACTTTGCCCACAGTTTGTACTGTATTCCAAGCGACCAAAGCGTTGTCACAGGAACAACTCAGTACGGTCAGGATATCGCCGTATCGGTGGCCTACGGAAAGTTGTTTGCCTGTCAGTTTCATCCGGAGAAAAGCTCGGCAGACGGGTTACAATTTCTCGAAAATTTCACCCACTGGCAGGGTGACGCTAACTAGCGGGCGGCTTGTTTTCTGCGCTACTTGTTGATACCTCTGTTTAGTCATAAACAGCGAAACCTTTAAAACGATGGACCTCCTTCAATGCTGATCATTCCGGCAATAGATTTAAAAGATGGCAAGTGTGTTCGTCTCCGTCAGGGGCGAATGGAAGACGACACCGTCTTTGACGATAGCCCAGTAGACGTTGCGAAACGCTGGCTCGATCAAGGTGCCAGGCGTATCCATCTGGTTGACTTGGATGGAGCTTTTGCCGGTGAACCTCGTAATGCTGAGGTGGTACGACGCATTTGCGAAATCAGTGAAGATATACCGGTTCAGATCGGAGGCGGAATTCGTTCACTTGAGACGGCACAGGCCTACATTGATGCCGGTGTACGATATCTCATCATCGGAACACTGGCTGTAAAAGCGCCAGACTTTGTAGATGGCTTGTGTAAGCATTTCCCAGATCATGTCATCGTAGGTCTTGATGCCAATAATGGTTTTGTTGCAACTGACGGTTGGGCTGAAGAATCTACTGTCACGGCCGTGTCTTTGGCTCAGCGGTTCGAAAATGTTGGCGTCAGCGCCATTGTCTATACCGATATTAGTCGTGATGGCATGATGCAAGGCGTTAACACGGAAGCAACAGCAGCCTTGGGCGATGCGGTGTCCATTCCCATCATTGCCTCAGGTGGAGTTTCGACTATCGAAGACATCCAGTCTCTCGGTGAGCAGATGCACAGGGGGATTTCAGGTGCTATTGTTGGCAGAGCACTCTATGAGGGCAGCCTGGACCTGGCAGAAGCTCAGAAATTGGCAGATTCATTCGCACAATCTGCTGGGAACAATTAGCAGTGGGTTTGGCCAAACGAATTATTCCCTGCCTCGACGTTGAGGCAGGACGTGTCGTCAAAGGCGTCAAGTTTCTGGAAATCCGTGATGCTGGTGATCCGGTCAGCGTGGCTCGTGGTTATAACGAAGCCGGAGCCGATGAAATTACGTTTCTGGATATTACCGCAAGCTCTGACAATCGCGATACCATCCTGCATGTGGTAGAAGAAGTCGCCTCCCAGGTGTTCATTCCACTCACTGTTGGCGGTGGAATTCGTGAGGTCAGTGATGTCCGACGTCTGCTCAATGCGGGTGCAGATAAGGTGGGAATCAATACAGCCGCCGTCAGTCGCCCAGAATTGGTCAGGGAAGCTACCGATAAGGTAGGTTCGCAATGCATTGTGGTGGCTGTGGATGCGAAATCGGTTTCAAAGCCGGGTGAGCCTAAGCGTTGGGAGGTTTTCACGCACGGTGGGCGCAAACCCACGGGTATCGATGCCGTCGAATGGGCAATGAAAATGGCCGAATACGGAGCGGGTGAGCTCCTATTGACCAGCATGGATCGTGACGGTACAAAAATAGGGTTTGACCTGGAGCTAACCCGATCGATCACAGACGCTGTTGAGATTCCCGTCATAGCCTCTGGTGGTGTGGGCAATTTGCAACATCTGTGTGATGGTGTTCTGAAAGGTGGAGCCGATGCTGTGCTTGCTGCCAGTATTTTTCATTTTGGCGAATACACCATTGCCGAAGCGAAGGCGTATATGGCCGCTCAGGGTATCGAGGTCAGGCTATAATGATCGACGAGCTGGTCTTCAATGAGGCAGGTCTGCTCCCGGCGATTGCCCAGGATGCGACCACAGGGCAAATCCTGATGGTAGCCTGGATGAATGCAGAAGCCTTCCAGGAAACAGTCGAAACCCGGCGGGCCGTCTATTTCTCACGCTCGAGGCAGCGCCTATGGCGCAAAGGCGAGGAGTCTGGGCATGTGCAGCACGTAAAAGAGATTCGTCTGGATTGTGACAGCGATGTCGTGCTCTTGAGTGTGGAACAAGTAGGCGGTATTGCGTGTCACACAGGCAGGGCACACTGTTTTTATAAAAAATTGTCGGATGATGGAATTTGGGAGGATTCAGAGCCTGTGCTCAAGTCGCCAGAGCACATTTATTCAAAGTGAAAACAGCGTATTTGCACGGATTCTGATTGGCAGGGTTAATCTCGTTCAGGTATTCTGTCCTGCTCAAAACGAGACTACGTCGAAGGTTGCGCACATTCAGGACAGAGCAATTCACGCGGCGGGTCACAGGCTTGCTGTGTTTGGGTCATAAGTCCGTGAAGTTAAGGCAGTAAAGAGGCTACTATATGAGCGACATTCTGACGCGTTTAGGCGCTGAGATCGATGCCCGTCGAGACAGCAACGCGTCCGAGTCATACACCGCAAGCTTGTTTCAGCGCGGTGATGACACCATATTGAAGAAAGTGGGCGAAGAGGCGGTCGAGTTTATTCTGGCAGCCAAAGGAGATGACTCAGGTCATTTGGTCGCAGAAGCAGCCGATGTGTGGTTTCACATGTTGGTAATGCTAAGCGCCAAAGGGTTAGGGCCGTCAGATATATTGAACGAATTACAACGTCGCGAAGGCGTTTCCGGCCATGCCGAGAAAGCGTCTCGTACGAAAGAAGGCTAAAGAGAGAAATATTATGGGTATGCCAAGCGTTCCACAGCTGTTGATCATTCTTGTGATCGTCGTGCTGATTTTTGGAGCAAAGCGATTGAAGAATCTCGGTGGAGATTTAGGTTCTGCCGTGAAGGGTTTTAAAGCAGCGGTCAAAGATGAGGACAAGACAGCCGAGCTCGAAGACGCGTCGGAGAGTGCAGAAAACGCAGAAACCGTCATGCGTGAGACGGAAGAAAATAAGCCATCTTGATTGTGTTTGCATGATCGAATCCACTCATACAACCGTTGGAAGCTAACTCGCTGTGTTTGACATTGGTTTTACCGAACTCATGCTTATAGGGATCGTGGCGCTTGTCGTCATAGGTCCTGAGCGGCTGCCTGCAGTGGCGAAAACAGCAGGACAATGGCTGGCTAAGGTTCAGCGGTTTGTACGTGGCGTAAAGACAGATCTTGCGTCCGAACTGGAAACAGGTGATTTAAAAAAGCTATTAGGCGATCAGCGAGAGCAGATCAATGAGCTGAAAAATATGGTTACGACTGTTAAAAAAGATTTTGAGACGTCGAGCCAGACAATCGTCAAGGATGCAAAATCAAAGCTCGACGATATGGAAACTAGTGCCAAGAAATCTGAAGGCTCGTCTTCAAGCCAGAGCACGGCCCAAGCTTCCACCGCCAGCACCGCTGCAACGTTATCCTCACCGACCGCCGCGGGATCTGCCGAGTCTATTGATGAGGCGAGCCTAGACGACGCCGCAGATACTCAAAGAGAATTCGAAACGTTAGACGGTCAGACCGTGTCAATCGATAAAACTGATGACACATCTGATATTGGTCGAACGGGTAGTTAATCGAACCGTTCCTAACGCGCATTCATAAACATGTCATCTGAAGACTCCGCCGTACAGCAAGAACAAGGTTTTCTATCTCACCTGATTGAGCTGCGAGACCGATTATTGAAGATGGTCTTGGCTGTTGGTTTGCTGTTCTGTGGCTTGTTCTGGTTCTCTCAGGAAATATATACGGCACTTGCAGCTCCGCTGTTAGCTCACATGCCTGATAGCCAGATGATTGCTATTGATGTGGCGGCACCATTTTTTATTCCTTTTAAACTCACACTCATGCTGTGTGTGTTTCTCGCGGTGCCTTATCTGCTGTATCAAATTTGGTCATTTATAGCGCCAGGTCTTTACACACACGAGAAAAAACTGGTTATCCCCATGCTGGTTTCCAGCACCGGATTATTTTATTTGGGTGTGGCGTTTGCCTACTTCGTCGTATTTCCGCTGGTGTTCGGATTCTTTACCAGTGTCGCTCCGGAGGGTGTTACGGTCAGTACTGATATAGGGCGTTACCTTGATTTTGTGATAACACTTTTCTTCGCTTTTGGTATCGCTTTTGAGGTGCCTGTAGCAACCGTGTTGGTGGTAGCAGTAGGCATCACAACACCTGAACAATTGGTGAAAATCAGGCCTTATGTATTCGTGGCAGCGTTCATCATTGGCATGTTCTTGACACCGCCAGATATGATATCCCAGACCTTGTTGGCTATACCCATGTGGTTGCTTTACGAGGTAGGGATAGTTTTTTCGCGTATATACAAAAAGCGTATTCAAGATGCGGGCGTAGCCAGAGAGGCAAGGTATGACGGCGACTCTGAAGCTGAGGCGGACGCAAAGGTTAAGGCTAACAGTAAATCTAAGCAGTCATCTGAAACTAAAACAAGGGAAAATGATGTTGATGAGCCTAGTGCTGCTGCAACCGATGAAGCATCAACGACATCGGCAAGCAATAAGTCCAAGGCCAGCGACATTGTAGATCCGGCTCTAATTCAGAAGCCAAGCGCAACCGGTACTTATAGAAACAGCATGACCGATGACGACGATGATCTGCCAGATGAAAATTCACCTTCAAATAAAAAACCTGAATAGTCTAGGTTCGAGCCAATGAGCAACGCCGTAATGCCACCACGCCGCCCAGTGTTGTTGATCATTATGGATGGAGTCGGGGTCAACCCATCCAAGCTGAACAATGCCGTTGCATTGGCTGATACACCCAACCTCGACAGAATTTATTCGAGCAATCCAGTTTGTTTGCTTGAAGCATCCGGCCGGGCTGTGGGTCTGCCTGAGGGGCAAGTGGGTAATTCTGAAGTAGGGCATCTGAGTATTGGTGCAGGTACCTTGCTGAGGCAGGATCTAGTCAAGATTGGTGAAGCCATAGCAGATGGCAGTTTTAATGCTAATGAAGCCATAACCGGTGCTGTAGAACGAGCCCGCAGCAAAAACGAACCTTTGCACATTGTTGGATTGGTGTCGGATGGTGGTGTTCACAGCCACACTGCACACCTCATCGCATTGCTTAATTTATGCAAACAGGCAGGTGTTATACCGGCGCTTCATTTCATCGCTGATGGACGTGATTCTGCGCAAAAGAGTGCTAAACCCTATTTGGCGAAAATTCAACCGGCGCTGACTGACGCTGGAGGTTATATCGCTACAGTTCTGGGGCGCTACTACGCCATGGATCGTGACAATCGCTGGGAGCGGGTGTCCTTGGCCTGGAAGGCCATGGCAATGGCTGAGGGGCGAACTGCTAAGAGTGCAGAAGCAGCTATCGATGATGCCTACGCGCTGGATGAAACTGATGAGTTCATTATCCCCACTGTTATCGATGGGCATAAACCACTGGCTACTGAGTCTGAGGTTTTCTTTTTTAACTACCGTAACGATAGACCCAGAGAGTTAAGCGAAGCGTTAGCCCTGGAATCATTCGAAGGTTTTGAGCGTGGAGCCTATAAGCCTGTGACGCTTGCGACTATGACGCGATATGAATCTTCCTATCCGTTTGAATGCGCATTCACGCGTGATGCGCCGGGTAAAACGTTAGGGCAAATAGTCTCAGACGCCGGTATTAAACAAATACGATCCGCAGAAACTGAGAAATATCCGCATGTCACGTTCTTTTTTAATGGTGGTCGTGATGAGCCACTGCCAGGCGAGCAGCGATTGTTAGTGAAATCACCTTCTGTCGCAACTTATGACTTGCAACCAGAGATGAGTGCCTTAGCGGTAACAAATGGAATCGTTGATGCTTTGAATGAAGCTACAGCGGGGCTGATCATCGTGAATCTTGCCAATGCGGATATGGTGGGGCACACGGGAGTTCCGGAAGCTGTTATCAAGTCTGTTGAAACCGTAGACGAGATGGTAGGCATGATGTGGACAGCTGCCGTAGACAATGGATACTCCATTGTGCTAACTGCAGATCATGGCAACGCCGACATGCTGGTGGACCCTATCACTGGCAACCCGCATACGCAACACACGCCATTTCCTGTTGCCTGTACGGTGCATGATGAAACCGTGTGGGAGCTCGGCAATGGCAACGCATTGCCTGCTATTGCCCCCACCATACTGGAGCTGATGGGGTTGGAAAGACCTGAGAGTATGTCTGGGCGCTCTTTGTTGTTAAGGCCTTATGGTTAAGGTGGATTGATCCTAGCAAGGTGCGAGAATATCGCGCACTGCCGCGCATTGTAGTTTTTTGAAGTAATTCCAGTCTTGTCTTAATTTATAAGATAGCTACTGCATGCATATTATCGTTGGCAGATGCCACCGCCGTTTTGGCTGGCGTTGTTATTAGAAGGAGCAAAGCCCCTATGAGCCCTGCCTTGCAAGTCTGTGCCACGACTGCTGCGGGCTCCACACCGCCGCTACGTCGATCGTGCCAGTAAGTACGCTTGGTTAGACCAGAGAAGTTCAGCTCTGGAACAATGGGTTTGGCGCCTTGGAGCAGACCCGTCGCGTAGCCACCATTGCCATTATCTACGTTGATAGGAGTTGCTGGAGGGGCGATGCCGTTTTGGTCTATCTTTTCCGTACGATCACTTTTGGTGCCCGGGTTTCCATTAGCGAGGGGTAAAACTGGGCTGCGCCTGAAGTGCATCTACTGCGTACACATGGGTACTGTCGGATCTTCGGGCGCCTGCAATTGTGTCGACACCGTTATCTTGACCGCCCAGCTTTGCCATCACTTCGCCATAAACTAGTGTTTCACCTGCCTCGTGTCCAGAGTTGATGTCAAAACGCCACACCTGACCACCCATATCGCCCACATACAGTCTGTCAGTCAAGCCGTCGGCATCAATATCTAAAACACGGACATCAGACGTAATACTGTAATCCATGTCGCTAAACTTGTTGCGATCCGCTTTCCATATTAGCTCGCCGGTTTGAGCATTTACGATATAGATGGCATTGCCCATACTATCAGTGGATTGTGTTTGCGTTAAATTGCTTTCGTTTGTCGGGTCCTTTCGTCTTCGTCTTCGTAATCAAAAGCGAATCCGATGGTGTGGACAAAAAGCGGATTTATTTTCAAGGAATCTGAGTGGTGATCGTTAGTGTTTAGCCAATTCGCTAATTCCCAGTCGCAATCCTCGCCATTAGCACCAGCAGGGCATGACCTGCCGCCTATCAGGCTATTTATGCGGACATTGGGTACATCGGAGTTAGCAATGCTGTCGGTTAGGAGAACTATGTGGTTCTGTTGGCATTCACTGAGTATTACTTTATGCCGGTCGGCTGTCGCTGGCGGGCCGTTCGTACCGGCTGTCATCACCTTTGCGACCTCATATAAGGCTGCGGTTATTGGCGTGTTAGTTCGGGGGAGCATGGCCCTACACATTCTTGGAGTGTTTCGCTGTTTTTTTTCCCGCAACGATTTCGTCAAGATTGACGACTTTTTTGGATTAATTGTGGATTAATTTGGCGTAGTTTTCACGTGAATCACACTGACTTTCTGATGGTAAACATTTGTATGTGAAGGCCATCATCCCGAAATTGACGTTATGAATGCTCCCCAGAATCGCCGTCATCGTTTTCTGCAAGTCGGATAGTCTAATTGGAAGAACGCCGTCTGGTGTTTCGTTAGGGTCCGGATCTGGGGTGCTATAGTCAGCGCCCCAACGCCAGACATCGTTGTAGTCGTAACCTATAGACCCTGAGTTATCGAGTACAAACAGAATGTTCGAGTTGCTGAGAGTGCCCCCGTGCGCACTAGAGAAGAAAATATTTAGCTGTGTAATCCTGCCCGCTGTTTCGATACACTCTATTGGGAGCTGGTTTGGTTACACACCAGCCCCAACTATCAACGGTAAAAGTGCGGAGTTTGCACTTTAAGTTGACGACTATTCCTCAAGCGCTTCCCATTTGGCGTAAAGCCCGTCCAGCTTCTCTTGCATATCAGCTGCACTTTTAATTTTCTTGTCAGCAGCGTTTTTGTCGTTGTAAAAAGAAGGGTTGTTCATTTGTTCGTGAACCGCAGCAATGCGTGCTTCCAGATCATTAATGTCGTTAGGAAGTTTTTCCAGCTCCAGAGTTTGTGCATAGGTGAGCTTCTTGGCATTTTTTCCAGGCTGTGCATTGTTTGATGCATTATCTTTGTTGGAGTTGCCCGTCGAGGGTTCCAGATGCGCGGAAGATTCGAATACGGGTTTAAGGGTTTTGGAGTTTGCTCGTTCGCGTTCAAAGTCTTCGTAACCCCCCGCAACATCGATGAAGCGGCCGCCACCTTGATAGACAAAACTTCTTGTAACGACGTTTTCCAATAGCTGTCTATCGTGACTGATTAATATGACGGTACCTTTGTACTCAGCCAATAGAGATTCGAGTAACTCCAGAGTCTCAATGTCCAGGTCGTTACTGGGCTCATCAAGAACAATAAGGTTTGATGGTCTTAGAAAGAGCTTTGCTAGCATCAGTCTTCCCATCTCACCACCAGAAAGTGCGGTGATAGGTGCGCGAGCACGAGATGGCTCGAACAGAAAGTCTTGCATGTAACTCATAATGTGGCGAGGAACGCCGTTGACTTCGACGGTGTCTCGGCCACCACTGACGTTGTCAGCTGCGGACACTTTCATATCCAACGCTGCGCGCAACTGATCATAGTAGGCAACCTCTAATTGAGTACCGGTATGCACAGAGCCGGTGCTTGGCGTTAATTCGCCCACCAACAATTTGACTAACGTGGACTTGCCGCACCCGTTAGGACCGATTATGCCAATACGATCATTTCGCATAACCACGGTGGATATGGGCGCAATGATGGTTCTGTCGCCGTGCGCAAAACTAAGCTCATCGGTCTCAAAGACAATTTTTCCAGATTTATCTGCCTGATTGACAGACATTTTTGCCGTACCTGCGACGTTACGACGTGCTGAATGTTCTTCACGCAGTTTTTTTAATGCCCTTACACGGCCTTCATTTCTGGTGCGGCGTGCTTTGATGCCTTGTCGTATCCAGACTTCTTCCTGAGCCAGTCTCTTATCGAATAGTGCATTTTGTTGGGCTTCAACTTCTAGTAGTTGCTGCTTGTTGATTCGATACGCCGCATAGCCACTGGGCCATTCTGTTAACTTGCCTCGATCGATCTCGCAAATGTGTTTGGCAACGGAATCCAGGAACTTTCTGTCGTGGGTTACGAATATGAGTGCGCATTTAAGTGTTGTTAGGTGTTTTTCCAGCCAGGCAACTGCGCCAATGTCCAAATGGTTGGTGGGCTCATCGAGCAGAAGAACATCAGGCTCTGTAACCAGTGCACGGGCAAGTATCACTCGACGCTTCATGCCGCCTGAGAGGCTCTGAACATCCGTCTCAGGATCAAGCTGCATCTTGGACAGTGTTTGTTCAACCGTTTGAATCAGCGACCAACCATCGTTGGTATCAATGTGATCTTGTAGCGTCGCTAAATGATCGATGAGTGATGCGCCAGACAAGGATTTAGTCTCGCCTTCGCCCAGCCGTTGTGATTCGCGGTGATATTCGGAAAGCACATCACCGATTCTGTCGAGCCCGGAGGCGACAACATCGTAGATAGTGCCAGTGAAGTCGGTGGGTACGGCTTGCGGCAAGTACGCAGCCCTTGCACTGGTTTTTGTGACGACTTCGCCGCCGTCAGCAATTAGCTGGCCGGCGATGATTTTAAGTAGTGTTGACTTACCCTCGCCGTTACGGCCAACGAGGGCCATACGAGCGCCTGGCTCCACAGTGAGAGACACTTTGTCGAGAATGGTAGTGGGGCCGAACGCGATCGAAACTTGTTGAACTCTGATCAGGGACATGGGAAATGGAAACCAGGACTCATAAATTTGCCCGCAACTGTATCGTCGGAGCTAGAAAAGTGAGTTCCCAAAACAGAGATCCTCAACGGGGTCCAAGGGTACCTGATCGTAGCTAGGTTGACTTAGACTAATAATGAATAATGGCTGTGACAACACGGGAATCAAGCAACTTCATCATTAACATGCAGCTCATCGTTTGTCGCAAGCTTGGCCGTTAGCCATCCGGGATAGGGTGCCTGTGAGAGATCCAGGTAAAGCGTGGAATAGAACAAACCATAGTCATCAGCTGGTTCCTTGGCTTTGAAAAGCTGGAATCTGAAATCGGTTGACATTAAAGTCTTGGATTCGGCCCACAGGGTGGGGTTTTGTAATGTTCCCCCGCCTAGGCATAAATGAAAGACAAATTGATTACCAGCAGAGTAGCCAATTGCTCGAAAATTATCGGATTCGAAGTGACTTAAAAGAATTGTTGTATCACCAGTTTTGATATTGCAGGCATAACCTGAAATCGGCTGAGTGTCGTTGTTCAAAGCCTTAAGCGTGATCCGGTTAGGTGGCAGTACAACGCGTTTTGCTTTTTCTGCCGAGAACGCTGCCATATCAATTAATGTGGCGATAGAGATAAACGGGTTTTCAGAGTTGAGGCGGTGTGGCTCTGACAGAGAGCGAGCGGGCCCAGGCATTCCGGACTGCTTTAGCAGCATACTCATGCCCAGAACCATCATTGGGTCTTTTAGAGATCGTTTTTCTATAATAGGCTGTGCCTGAATTTCTCGGCGATCTTCTATCAATGAAAGTTCATTAGCCGCTGCAAATTTGTGCAGGTACCGAAGGCTACGAGGCTGAAGCTCGGCTATATCGGCAGGTACAAACAATACATTTTTCTTATTAATCGTGCGGCACGTCATCGCAGTCTTTATTTTTGACTCTGCGGCATCCTGAGTGTGCTCAACCGCCTTTGCAGTCGAGGTAACCCATGTATCCTGTTGACGATTTGTTTTGGACGGGGCCTTCGTCTCTTTGCTCAAACTATCACTGCTTTGCACGCTGTACACACCTACTGAATTTGCGGTGGGTTCTACAGACGCGGTCTCTAAGACTTGATCTGGCAGAGGTTAAGATTCCATTTATTACCGGCGAAGCGAAAACTGAGCCATTTCCACTGAAAATGACCCAACAGTAATGTTGGGCAATGTTAAAAGCGCATAACAACCGATCGTCAAATAAAAGCCGCTTAGGGGACTATTTAGAATAGACCATCAAAGAGACGACACTAAGCGTCTTTTGCTTCTGATTGAGTATAGGCCTTTATTGTTAACGCATGGATTGCACCTGACTTGATGTGCTCATCAAGTACGGCGTACACCATTTTGTGGCGCTTTAAAGTAGACAGGCCCTCAAAATTGTCACTGACAACGCGCGCTTCGAATTTGCTGCCGTCACCTGTGATTTCAGCTTGCGCACCGGCAATAGCCTGTTCCACTAAATCGCTGAAATAATCCATCCGCATATCGTTCACCTCTGTTGCGGTTCGTAGTATAACTCGGTTAGGAGTTTAAAAAAAACGGGCCCGACAAGCAGGCCCAATTTAGGGGTGAGAACGTGACACCAACTATCGATTGGGGCACGTGCAAAGACTTTAGTATCAGTCTCAGATAAGTCAAATAAATTATTGAATTACAAAGATTATATTGTGACTCTCATGGCGCATAATCTTGGGGTTAGTTCGGGTTTTCATAAAAGATATATGATGTGGAGTAATCACTGAATTCGAAATATACTTTTTTCTCACCGCTATCGGCACTGCCGTTTAGGTTTGCATCAAATATTCCGTAGCCGAAACGATACGGTCGCTCAGTACCGCTCGCCGTGCCCGCAGCGGTTGTGAGTTTGTCTACTTCCAAAAACCGCCTGACAAGCTTCTCACCCGCGTAGATTTCGATAATTCCATCGGTTCCTGTCCAATTCTGGATAGATCTTCCGATATTGTTCTGAGACTCCTGTGTGCACGAGGACAGCACTAGAGTCGCAGCCATTGCTGCGATGACACCAACTTGTTTACGCATGAAATTCATTTCCTTAAGAATTGGATTTTACGATTATCCGTTAATTTACGATCGATTAGCAGTTAGCGTCAGCGGGCTACCTGCACAGCTGCCTAAAATGAGTGAAAGCCGTACCAGCCCGGTTAGACGTAAAAAGCTCAAATTGAAAAGCAAAGTTGTACGTTTGAACGCCGATAACAAGCCATAATATGGGTTCTACTAGGTTGGTAACAAGCGTATGTCAGCAAAGAACGATGCAAAACCGTACGGCATTATCGTGAAAATGCCGGATAACGACCCTATGTCAGCCCCTCACTTGCTCGGTGAGTCCTGGGCTGGAGAGCGTTGGTTCGAGACTGTAGAACAGCGGGACAATGCGTTTGACGGCATGATGCGAAACCCGACTTACTACAGAAAGGGCGACCGTCCGTCTGTTCAACTGACCAAGGTAGATCCTAAATAATACGACACCCTAGGGGCCTGTCCTAGAACATCGTTGTTTACTGATCGTTTTTCGGGAAATCTTCAAACACCAGCTCAACCTTTTGCTCCGTGACGCTTTCAGGCTCAACTTCAGCTTGTTGAAACTGTTTTCCGAGCGGTAGGTGATGAAACGATAAGCAACTAAAATGTCTGACGCCAAGCGTTGGCATTTGCGGAGTGCACCGGGGTGACATGAGCGTGCTCAGTTGCTCAAGACCTGGATTATGGCCAATGATCATGATGTGCTCAGGGCCATCCTCGACCGATGCCAACAGCTCTAGAAGTGTTTCGGGAGAGCAGAGGTAGAGGCGGCGTTCCACTCTGAGTATGTCTTTGCCCAGGTTGAACGCATCCATTAAAACGCGAGCAGTCTGTAGCGTTCGCACCGCCGAACTGCACAGAATTAGATCTGGAATACACTGTCGCTCTGCCAGGCGATTCGCCATGATCGGAGCGTCGCGCTCACCGCGGCAACTCAGCGTACGGTCATGATCAGTCTGGCCAGCGATCTTCCAGCTGGATTTCGCGTGCCTGACGAGCGTGATAAATCGATTTTTCATAAGACAGATGATAAACCGAAAGGGCAGTACCTGCGTTATCGAGCTCTAACTTTATTGGTGTGGCTGCGCCTTGGCCTTTAGCGACACAACTTTGCCGTCGTCCTGCCTCAGGTACCCAATGCCATTCTGGGTGATAATTTTGTACCAGTTATTGGCTAAATATTCTAACTCGAAAAGCGTACCCGGTGCTGCACGCATTACCAGTGTCGAATAGTTGACGGGTTGTCGGTAAATACCCTTTGGATAGTAGGTGCCGACAACTTGAACCATCAGCGCAGGCGTCTTGCTCTGAGCCTGACTGATTAGTTTGGATTCCTTAATGGGGCTTAATTTAAAATCACGGTTGGTTTTGACCGGCTCCAGTACAACATCCTCTGATTTTTGGGAGATGCTGCGCTTTACCGCCAACGTGTTTGTCGTTGTTGTTGTTGCATTCGGGCGAGAAGCCGCCACCAGCTGCAGCTCGTTCTTATTGGTGGTGTTTCTCAGACTTTGTGGATTTTGTCGTGCAACTAGAGAGTTGGGTATTGCGATCATCGTTCCAATGCGCAGGGTCCTAGGATTAGAAATACCGTTATAGCGAGCTATTTTCTCCCAATTTGTCGCAGTGCCTGTATACAGAATCGCTATATCACCCAGGAGTTCGTGTGGCCTTACTCGGTGCATAGTATCGTTGGTGTCTGGTTGTAGCCTAGGCGCAATCATTACCGGTTCCATGGGTGCGGCGGCGCAGCCTTGAAGGAGCAGTAGAACGGATGCGAGGGCTAAGAGTTTCAATGCGGTATTTGATGCTTTCATATTTATATTCTTTGGCGGTTTTTACGAAAACGCGATTTATCCGCAACGACACATGAAATGCGCGAATCCTTGGCATTCATCTAGCTAAGTGTCGCAGGTCTTTCAATTAACTAGGTGGCGAATTGTGACAATATTTGATCCAATCAGGTGTGAGCCGGACCCCACTGCTGAAATGCGAAATATGGAAGGCATCGCAAAATGAGGTAAGTGGGCTGATGGCCTAGGAAATTCTGGGCGAAAAAAAACCCAAACTGTTTCCAGTTCGGGCTTTTGGATATTGCTGTGGACCGTCACGCCAGTGCGTTATGGCGGTATCTCGTTTGAGCTAAACGCTCTGGGTGTTGTGACTAGCTCTCTTATTTGATGTCACGCTGGTGAACGTAACCTGTTCCTTTGTCGGTTTCGACTTCAAACCAGTTGCCAAGCGCCTTGGATACTTTCAAAGAAGTGCCTGGCGATACCCGCATTAACAAGCTGGAAGAGAAATCAGCGTCGTTGTAGATTGCTTTTGGATAGTAAGTCCCGCTCACCATCACCTTGCTAATATATGGTGTTACGCTCGTCATTTTCACCACCTCTACAGCGTCAGTTGCAATGGGCTGCTGCGAAGGATCTACCTGAAAGTTCGCTTCCACAATCGTGATTGGCTGTGTTTCATCACCAAACAACTGTGCATTGCTTAAAGAAGTGGCCTCAGTTAAAAGTTCGCTGCTTGCATTGATAGCCGATTGATTCACCTTCTCGATGGCAGCTAGCACTTCGGTACGTGCCTCTTCGGTGATAACTGGCTTGGCGGCCGGTTGGACACTCGCAAGCGTTGTTTCAGGTTTCACCAAGTCTTCTGGTACGAGAATGGCTTGGCCGGCCCGGACTATAACCGCCTGCTTCTCAGAGAAATTGTTGTGACCAGCAATGGCCCGCCAGTTAGTCGCATCTCCTGTGGTTCTCTTGGCAAAATCCCATAAGGTTTCGCCTGGTTTCAGCTTAACAGGTGTGCCTGGTATCTCCGAGGCGGCAGGTATCGTCAGTCTTTGCGATGATGTACCTGAATCAGCGGAGGTGATAACGATATCCTGACTGGAGCTGATTTGCTTCT
>JBLHWG010000103.1:0-15001 GCA_047629055.1 Halioglobus sp. | reverse complement strand
ACAGAAAAAAACAGTATCCGATACGTTCACGATCAACCAACTACCAGACAGACAATACCTTGAAGATCTATTTCGTATATTAAGCAATGCGGGAATTTTCGGTTTTCTTAACAGCACTTACAAAGAAGCAAAAACGTCTTTAAAGCGACTGTCCCGACTGGGTGTGAAAACGTCGAAGGCTTTAGACATGTTGCCAGAATTAATCCGCTATCAGGAAGGTGTAGAAAACCTTGCCGATGAACATCATCGAAACCCCATTTTAGGCAGCGCGTTTGCCGGATTGGATACAAATCTATCGCAACATCGCGAACTGTCTAATTGGTATCAGGCGGTCAGCGATAAATTTGGTAGGCAATCCATTCGAGAATCACCCAAAGTGGCAGCCCTTATCGGTGTCAATGAACACACCGCTGAGCTGCTCATGAGGGCTGCCGCTAGCGATCTGAATCAACAAACAAGTAGCCTAGTGAATAGCCTGGAAAAACTCAAGGGCCTGTATCCCCTCTACTTTATCCATTTCAGCAACGAGACGTCCCTTTTAGACCCCTCAGCCGGGCTCAAAGGTCTTGTCACTAGGATCAATGCCAGCCTAAGTCTTGTTGGCAATTCCATCGTTGATTCGGGCCAATCAATATCCGATCTTATCGAGCAGACTACTCGTTGGTCAAATTGTGCCAACGATCATTATCATTGGACACAGGAAGAGACCTATAAGCACTTTGTACCCTCAGTCATACCCGTTAGTGCTCATCCAGAAATTGATGACTCGCGCGCTATAACGATATTATCTGCCGCTCAATATCTGGGAACACTCGCTTCATCGTCTACGCTGTTTTTCACGGCCATACAAAAGGAGCCAACACTTTCCCAACTAAGCAGGCTTCGTAACGCACAGTCAGCATTCAACGATGAGCTCAATACTGTCGTGCTAAAACAAGAACAATTTGAAACAGCAGGCAACGTCAACCGGAATCATTGGCTTTCTGACTGCGAAGTTATGGTTCAAAGTCATGCGCGTAATCTACGCGCACTGCAACAAGCTGACTGGCTCGACAGTTGGCTCTCTTATCAGCGAGTAAAGCAGCGAGCCGGATCTAGAATTCTGATAGGTCTTACAACACTACTTGAAAGCGGGTCTCTGTCTTCTGGACAATCAGCACTTGCGGTGGAGGCAGACCTTTATCAGCAGCTGGCTACCCATATCATGAGCGCGGATACAGAACTTGCTGAGATGGACGGTAATGAAATACAAGCAATTCGTCAACAGTTCCAACGCTACGACAAAGAATTGCTAAGCCTACAACGAGAGCAAATCGCCGCTAATTGTTCTAAAAAAATGATACCTGATGGCAATATTCGTGGAGCAGTGAGCAGCTACTCTGAATTCTCCCTTATACGTCACGAGGCGGCTAAGAAAAAGCGCCATGTCGCTATTCGTTCACTGTTAAAACGCGCACCGGCTGCTATCAGGGCGCTTAAACCCTGCTTTATGATGAGCCCTATGTCTGTGGCTCAATACCTTGAGCCTGGACAATACGAGTTCGATGTCATCGTCATGGATGAAGCATCGCAGATTCGGCCGGAAGAGGCGCTAGGGGCTATTGCCAGGGCCAAGCAACTGGTCGTGGTAGGTGACCCTAAACAGCTTCCACCGACTTCGTTCTTTAACCGTATTGCATCGGACGATGACCAACACGACGATGAAGTTGTCGGTGTGCAGAGAGCTGAGAGTATTCTGGATGCAGTTATTCCCATATTCCCAACCAGACGTCTGCGTTGGCACTATCGTTCCCGTCATGAATCACTGATTGCTTTTTCCAATCAAAAATTCTACGACGCCGATTTGGTGCTGTTCCCTTCTCCGTTTAACGATAGCGAAGAATATGGGATTAATTTCACTCGACTAGAGAATGCGACGTTTAAGGAAAGTGTCAATTTAGTTGAAGCTGAACGCATCGTTGATATTCTTGCTTATCAGCTAATGTCCCAGCCGACAGAATCCGTTGGTGTGGTGGCAATGAATATCAAACAGCGCGATCAAATTGAAGCATTGTTGGAACGACGATTGTCATCTGATGAACTACTGCAACGTGCATTAGAACGTAATCAGGACACTGACGAGCCCCTGTTCATTAAGAACCTGGAAAACGTACAGGGAGATGAGCGCGATGTGATTATTATTTCTATGACTTACGGACCCGAGATGGCTGGCGGCGTGACTTACCAGCGGTTCGGACCGATAAATTCTGATGTAGGGTGGCGCAGACTTAACGTTTTGTTGACGAGATCCAAGAAACGCATGGAGATCGTTTCATCGATGGGCTCTGGCGACATTCGAGCAGACAGCAATAGCAAACTGGGTGTACAAAGTTTGCGTGACTTACTTGGGTACTGCGAAACTGGCCACTTAAAGTCAATAGTGCACACGGGTCGTCAACCCGATAGTGCTTTTGAATTGGCCGTAATCAGAAAGCTTGCCGCAGCTGGTTACACCGCAGAACCTCAAGTGGGAACCGCGGGTTTCTTTATTGATTTGGCTGTGCGAAACCCGGACAAGCCCGGTGAATTTTTAATGGGCATCGAATGTGATGGGGCCACCTATCACTCTGCAAAATCAGCGCGTGATAGGGATAGGCTTAGACAGGAAGTGCTGGAAAACCTAGGTTGGCAGATTCGTAGAATTTGGTCGACGGATTGGTTTAGGAATCCTGATGCTCAGTTGCGGCCGTTGTTGGTGGAGTTAGAGCAGATGCGAGGTGAGGTTTAAGAGGAGCGCTCTACAACTCATGCACCTGCACCCGATCGCCACAAACCTCTTGTGCAATTTCTACCACGTGACGGTGGTGCGTCAAATATATCGCCTGCCCCCGCTGCCCAATGCGTTCCATAACACGACAAGCTGCTCGGGTACGGTTCTCATCGAAGGTCTCGAATATATCATCACAAATAAACGGCAAACAAGTACCCTGCTCCGCCAGTTGATCATAGGCGGCAGCACGTAACGCCAAATAAAGCTGAAAACGAGTTCCTTTGGACATTTCATCCGCACGCTTAGCTGTGCCGTCTTTATCCAGTGCCAACAAGGTTTCTTCTTTACCGTTGCTTTGAGTCTGCAATGTGCTGTACTTACCATCGGTTAGCTGCGCAAACGCAGTTTCTGTGGCTTCCATCATTCCACTTCTATGCTTATCGCGATAGCGATTGATAGCCTGCTCAGCGAGCTTGTGACCCAGGTTAAGCTTAAGAAAATCCAGAGCTGCTTCACTCATCTGTAACTGCAATGTGGTTCGCTGCTCAACCAGTTGCGCAACCTCTCCATCACCGGTAAGCGCAGTTAGCTGCTCTTCACATCGGGTGCGTTTTTCAATCGCGTCCTTGCTACGCTCGCTAGCCAGTTCAAGTTCGCTTTCTTTTTCTACGTGTTTTTCCTGAACCGATTGAATATCCAGTTCAGCAAGCATCGCGCGCGCCTTCTCTTCTGATGAAACACCCAGAGTCTGCCTTAGCGAACTTAAGTCTTCGTCGAATTTCTTACGCAGCATTTGTGCTTGTTGCGTTTTCTGAACCGCATCTAGTAACTCGGTAAGATCATCGGTAGGCACGCTTGTATGGAACATCGCTGAAAGAACCTGGCTCTGAGCCTTCACAGCATCTAGGCGTTTTTCAGTGTCAATGCCATCAGCGAACGCTTTATCTATTTTTTTCTCAAGCACTGTTTTTTCGTCGACTTGTTTCTTCGCCTGTGCAGCCAACTCTTGTAGCTTGTTTAGATTGCTGTCTGGGGATGCACCTTGCTCAAGTCCATTGTCACGGTTGATTTGCTCAAGCTTTTCACTGAACAACGTTTTATCTCGTTGCATTTGCTTACACTGCTTCTGCAGTGCCTCACGTTCCACATTGCATTCACGAAGCTCGTTCAGCACCTCAAGAGATAACGCTAAAGTCAGGGCATCCAACTCGACAGGAAAACTGGATTTCACCAGCGCCTCCCAGTCCTCACACGCTTTTAGCTGTGAAGCGCGAGATGCTTCTAACTGGGCCATCGCATTTACACTAGTACTGCGTAAATCTGCCAAGCTCTTTTGTGCCGATTGAAGTGATTGGTCGTGACGCTTGTACACTTCCAGCATTGTACTTGCGACCGGGAGTAGTTCTGCAAGTGTCGCTTGCTCACGCTTCACGTACTCAGACAATGCTTCTTTAAGCTTTTGTGCTTTATCCAGGACAGGTTGGTTATATTTACGCAGCCTCTCAGCGCTATGAAGCTTTGATTGTGTCTCGTGATAACTGCGCACCCAATTGAAAACCGCTTTGGGCGGTAAGCTAGCCTCAATACCGGCATGCCGCATTACACCTTCCAGGTTTTGCTCAATATCTTTGACTTCCTGTTCTGCGATACTAATTGACGCTGCAGTACTATTAAGCTGTCCTTGTATACGGGGAATCTGACGATGCACGTCCCGCAATCGGGCAAGATCACTCGCATGCGCCAAACGTCCCTCCATCGCTTGATCAACATCACGTACGGTAGGCTCAAACACCTCTGCTGTCGCAAGCGTCAATAACTCCTTGTGTCGTTTCCAGGCACTCTCACGCAACTCTTTAAGCGCCTGAGTATCTTGATCGCTAGCCAATCCGTCAAAGGATTCGAGCTGACTACTTTCGAGTGTCAGGCTGTTGTGTTCTTGCTGTTCATTCTGTTGGCGCTCTCTGGCTGCCGTGAGCGTGGTGTTCAGCATCTGCCAACGCTCTAGCTGTACCTCCGCTTCCTCGATCATCAGCGAGCATTCAGGGAGTTGAGAAAAACGCCGTCCTTTAATGGATAGCACGTCCAGTGCTTCTTCCACCTTATGATCAGCTTCTCGTAGCGCTTGGGTAGCCGCCTTGTACTCGCCAGATAACGCCTGAGCGTTATATTGTTCAAGTATCTCGCCCAGCCCTGTACCTTCAGGTTTGAGATTCTCAAGGTCCAGAAGCTTGGACTCTTCGCTCTTGATACTGAGGTTCAACTGGCTAATGTTCGTGTGCTCGACATTTACACGCTGGATAGCCTCATTGTTATGTGCAAGTGCGTTATTCAACGACTTAATAACAGTGGCATCCACCACGAGCATGTTCGGGTCTGATTGGTGGTGAAGTCGTTCGCGTGCCATGGTAGTCATTCGTGTCGTGACTAATGACAGGGCTTCCTCCTGATTATCCAGCTCCAATTCAGCATGACGATAACGGCTTTGCAATTCGCTTAATCCGTCAATTGCTGCTTCCAGCCCCACATACGCTGACTCAGCTGGTATATGTTTTAGCTCCTCTGCTAGCGTGGCCTGACGAGTCTGTAAGCGTTCTCGCTCTATGTTGGCTTGATACTCTTCTTTCTGCAGCTCTATGATCTGCTGAACGGTAATATCCAGATGCTCGGGATAATCATTCAAATTCTCGGCAGCCTGTTCTGAGTTGTCGAGCCGTTCAAGCATCGGCAATGCAGACAGCACTCGTTCGAGTTGACGCACTTCAATCATTAATCTGCGCTGCTCTTCCAAAGTTTTTGCTTCCATCGTTTCGGATTTTTTCAAAGCCTTTGTAAGTTGACCTAGCTTACCTGCAGGTATATCCAACAACTTTATCTGCTTAACAACATCGTTGTATTCCTTCCTCAACAATGCAAGGCGCGACTTACTAGCTCGGCTTTTGTGGATGCTTTCGGCTTCGGTGCGCACAGACTCGAGCACTTGCCATAAGTCGCTGATTCCTGCTGCTGCCGAGAACAACAAGGTGCCAATATCACCGCGACTGTTGACTATTTCCTCACCCCCTTTATCGATACTGTCATCGTCGATACACAGCAGTTTGCGATAATCATCCATAGCCAGCCCACCCAAGTGGGCTTGCAGAGAAGCTTCTGGAAGCACGCTGCCATGCTCATCGACAAGTGAGTTTTTACTCGTCGCTTTTCGTTGGAATGTGCGCATCTCTCCGTCGAGTTGTAACAAAGCCGAAACTTGTAGATTGGAGCGCCCATGACGAAATGCATACGGCTCGTTGCGAGGTAGAAACCCATACAACAATCGCAAATAGGACTCCATAAAGGTGGTCTTACCCGCCTCATTAACCCCATAAACAATATGAAAGTCTGAGCTATCGGGGTCACGTTTACCAAAGTTGAATTGTTTGTTAGTGAAGTGGCCAAAAAATGCCAAGTCGAGCTGCTCTATGCGAATCATGCGCTAGCACCTTTTTCGCCAACACCCTTCATAATAGCCATGAGTAGCTCCTCACCTTGCTCACTCAAGCTGGTAGCCAACTCAAGCTGAGAGTGTTCTGTGGGTAACAGCTTAGCGCGCTCGCTGGCAGGTAAAGTCGACAACACTTCATCGATCAGGGCTGCCGCTTCCTCAACGAAAGCCTCCTCACCACGTATCGTTGACATCAACACTGAAAGCTCACCCAAAGCCGACTTATCAGCAACTGTTTTTGGAGTGTCAGTAATGTCGAAAATCAGTTTCTCCATCCAGAGCCGACCTGTCTCACGACACAGCAGATTGAAGGTTTCTATCCACTGCTCACGATCACGCAGCCATTGCCAGCGCAGAGAGCTTTGCCCTTGTAACCGGACTCGTACGATACCGTCGTCTGATTTCAGGGAACCGATTAGCTCTTGCAAGGCACCCTTAGCCAACGTCTGCAAGGCAGTTACATCCTGTAATTCACTAACATCCAATAACAGGGTGGTAAATTCGATACTTGATGTGGAAAACTCGCTAACGGTCAATGTCCCTTCGTCGACGGTTATCAGCGTGGCAGACTTTGAGCCGAGCTCCCCGATATCACGCCCCTGAGGGATGCCCGGCATTACGATCCAGGGGGCTTCGCTATGGATCTGCCGCTTATGGATATGACCCAACGCCCAGTAATTGAAACCTGTATCGATCAGTTCCTGCACAGAGCACGGTGCATAAACATCATGAGAAGCAGAACCATTCAGTGATGTGTGTAGCATCCCGATATTAATTGCATCGGGAACCGGTGTAGAGAATTTTCCAAGAAGACTTTTCTCAGCCTTCTTTTCACTAAAACTGACGCCGTGAATCCATACATCAGTGCCCTCCAGTTGCACCTTGTCGCCCTGACCATCGAACACATGCACGTTGTCTGGCAGAGTAGTTTCCCCTGTGAGTGGGTTCTCTGCGTCGTGGTTGCCTTTGATATAGAACACCTTGATGCCCGCCTGCTCTAGCCGGGTAAGCTGGGCAAGTAGAAACGCTGCAGTTTTGGCGCTGCGCGCAGCTCCGTCGAAAAGGTCTCCCGCAATCAGCAGGGCTGCTACCTTGTGCTCAATAGCTTGCTCAACAATGCGCGTAAATGCATTACGTGACGCACACTGAACCTTCTCTCGGAGATCAGGGTCGCGAAGGGCTAGCGTTTGTAGCGGGGAGTCCAGGTGGACGTCGGCGGTATGGATAAGCTTAATCATTACACAGGTTTACCATACTTACTTGCCGTTTGGGAGTTACAACACCTTGCAACACTGGCATTTTAAACGGTCTTTTGGAGAGTCACGGTGCGACAAGTCGGATAGCTTTGCTCTGAGCTTCAATTGCCAGATTCATAACAGTCAATGTGTGCTGCTGAGTACAAGCAGTTTCTGTTCGGTTCTGGATGTCTGCGAGAAGCCTGCCGAAATAAGGGGTTTCCGCACCGGATGCATCAAAACGCGTGCAGTCGGATTTGTTCACAAGGAACACATGGTCGGTGCCGGGTTGCCCAGCAACGTCCATGTATTTGCGAATCTCGATATAGCCTTCGGTGCCAAGGATAGTCAGGCGACCATCCCCCCAGTTTGGTGCGGCATTTGGCGTGAACCAATCTAGTCGAGCATATCCCTGGGCATGGTCTGAGCTCAAATTAAGTTCACCGAAATCCTCAAATTCAGGGTGTTGCGGTGTATTAAGATTGCCGACCGTAGCGCAAGTCACCGTCGCATTGGCGGATTTTGTAAAATGCAAGAATTGGTCTATTTGATGGGTCCCAATATCACCCAGAATTCCACCATATTCCGATGCCTTCCAAAACCACTCTGGGCGCATGGGTGCGTTCAAACGATGGGGCCCAACCGAGAGTAAATGCACGACCCTGCCAATCCGACCTTCTTCGATCAATCGATCGGCCAACGTCACAGAAGGCACTTCAAATCGCTCAGAAAAATTCACACTCCAGATCTTGCCCGTTTGGGTAATGCACTCTTTGATTTCTGCTAATTCTGCAAGCGTCAGGCAACCAGGCTTGTCGAGCATCACATCCTTCCCATGCTGCATAGCCTGCAAGGACAGTTTCGCACGGGCTTTGGGCTGCGATGCAATCAAGACCAGTTGGATAGACTCGTCCATCAAGATTTGCTGGAGATCATCGACGCGCGGCACCTCAGGGAAGCGTTTTTTAAACCCATCAATTGGCTGCGGTTCACCCTCAGTCCAGTACCCGGCAAATTCACACCCTTCGCGAATCATGCCCTCAGACATGCCGTAAATGTGTCGGTGATCCAAGCCAATTGCTGCAAATCTGATCTGGGTCATGGGTTCTTCTCCAAGGTTACCTGGTTGCCTGTTTTGGCCGAACGCTCGATCGCATCAATGAGCTTGTGGACTTCAAGTGCATCACGCCCTGTGATCATCGGAGGTGTTTCATTTTTAAGGCTGGTGGCAAAATCAGCAATCAGATCGCTGTGCCAATCACACGGGAAATCCATTGGATCGCTGCCGCCGCCTGTTCCCGTGATCTCGCCGAACGTTTCTGTCCGACCGTCGCGCCAAGCAACAACCAGCTCTCCCGCTGTCAGTCGCAAAGCTGCATGATCGGTGTCTATCTCTAGCGTTTCAGCACCACCAGGATAATTGGCGGTCGTGGCAGTGATCGATCCCATTGCACCGTTTTCAAAACGCAAGCTAGCGTTGGCGAAGTCTTCAGCCTCCATGTCATGAAGGGGTGTTTGGCCCATCATGGCGCTGACCTCAGAAACAGCGCCAGTCAAACTAAGCATAAGATCCATCACATGAATCGCTTGGGTGATTAGAACACCGCCGCCATCAACCTCATAAGTGCCGCGACCCGGCTGATCATAATAAGATTGATCACGCCACCACGGCAGAACTACTCGCACTAGATGTATCTGGCCTAATTTGCCTGATTGCACCAGGTCGCTCAGCGCGATGGCTCCTGCCCGGAACCGGTGTTGCAGTACGATACCTAAAGAGACTCCAGCCTCTTCGCAAATTTTTACGATAGCGTTTGCGTTGACCAAATTACGCTCAACTGGCTTCTCCATCAGAACATGCTTGCCCACTGCCGCCAGTGATCTGACAATTTCCATTCGGGCGTTGGGTGGCGTAATAATAATTGCACCATCGACTGATGGATCACTACAAATTGCCGCAATGCTGTTATAGACTTTGCATTTTATTTGTTCGGCTACGCTTGCGCACCGCTCAGCATTACGGGTATAAACGCCCGCTACCTCAATCGCAGGGGCAAGCTGACGAAGCGCTGCCAGATGGGGCTTAGATGCCATCCCCAGTCCGATCACGGCCAACCGGGTAACTTTATTATTCATGACCAATTCCTTCGTGCCGTATTTTCAGTCAGCATCTTCGTAATGGCTGCGTTCATACCACTTGAACGCATGACATCCAAATGCTTGCAAACCAATAATTGAAAACTGATACTTTCGACAAGACCCAGAGGCACAAGATCAGGCAATGCGAAAATTTCAGAAACAACCGAATTGGTTTCTTGCCCGCCCGCCTCGCAGGCGCGGGACAGTTCGCTCCCTCTAGGATCACGAATCTCATAACTTTCGCCTGATTTATGCGCACCAGACAGATACTGTATCCAACAGGCTATGGCGAACGCGAATGGATCAACATCGGTCCCTCGATCTAATGCGACAAGAGCGGGTTCAAAGATCCTCTGTGGCATTTTTTGACTGCCATCCATAGCGATCTGATAGGTCTCATGTGCAATGTTTGGATTACTAAACCTAAGCAATAGCGTCTGCGCGTATTCCTTAAAATTGACCCCATCCAGTGGATCAAGAGTTGCACCTGCTGCGTTGATATGCCGGGCCACCAATCTGGACAAAGCCGCGTCAGCCAAAACGTCTCGAACATACCTGTGTCCCGCTAAAAATCCGGCATAGGCAAGCATGGAATGCGCACCGTTGAGCATCCGTAGTTTCATCTGCTCATAGGGGCGCACGTCCTTAACCAGCAAGGCACCAACGTCACCCCAAGCAGGCCGTCCATTGCAGAAATTGTCTTCAACAACCCATTGACTGAATGGCTCCGTTTCAACGGGGATTCTATCGAGGCGACCTGTTTCGCGATAGACCTCATCACACAGGGCCTGCGTCGTGGCAGGTGTTATCCGGTCCACCATCGTCGAAGGAAAACTCACATTTTCCCGAATCCAACTGGCAAGCATCGGATCAACATGCTGTGCAAAAGCCAGAACGCCGGTGCGCGTCATTCGCCCATTGTCAGGAAGGTTATCGCACGACATTACTGAGAAGGGTGCATGTCCAGCCTCATAACGCATTTGTAAGGCTCGGGTAATGAGACCGATAGCACCCGTTGGTGCCTTTGAATTAGCTAGATCTGCAGCTATTTGCGGATCGTGTATATCAAGTGAGCCTTTTGCAGCGTTCACGCAATAGGCCTTTTCAGTGATGGTCAGACTTACGATTCGAGTTTCAGGACGTGCCATGGCCGTAAGCACTGAGGCCACGCCTACATCAGGAGCCAGAATAAGCGTAACACTGCCAATAACGCGATATTCTGATGGCATGGCAAGCTTGTCTGGCCGCACGACAAGTGTGTAAAGACCATTTTGCGCATTGAGCTTTTGGGCGGTAGTTGCGCTACGCAAACTGACACCCAAAATGCGCCAATCGCCTCCAAACTGTGCCAGTGCATCATCGGTGAATACCGCCTGATGGGCACGATGGAACGCACCAGGTCCAATGTGAACGATCCCAACCTGACTGTTCGCAGGGTCATATCCAGAGCTCACAGGCCACTGAGTCACGCCTCTGCCTCCGATGTAAGCCCCGCAAGGGTGACCAGACCCGGGGCAGAGAACGAGACATGATCAGACGACAATGCTGTGATGACACCCCGCAACTCTGCGAGACCACGCAGACGTCCGGTTAACGGATAACCCGGCTGCCGCTTGCGATTAAAGTCATCCATCATTTCATGGCCGTGATCAGGGCGCATGGGAATGTTCCAGTCTTCGCGACCCGCAGCTTTACGCCGCACCTCTTCGGCCAGAATCGTTGCAATAAAAGCAACCATATCTGTGTTGCCGTCCAGATGGGCTGCTTCGTGAAAGGAGCCAGGGAATTCTGTGCTCTCGCGCCGAATATTACGTAGGTGCAGAAACCCCACCCTATGTCCAAGCCGTTTCATCATGCCGGGCAGATCATTGTCAGGGTGTACGCCTAGTGATCCGCTGCATAAGGTGATCCCATTTGCAGGACTGTCCACTGCCGCAATCAGTTCTGCATAGTCACTTTCTGTCGAGACGACGCGCGGTAAACCCAACAGCGGAAAAGGTGGATCATCGGGGTGACAACAGAGGCGCATACCAAGGATTTCTGCTACCGGCACGACCTCTCTAAGAAAACCATAAAGATTGGCTTTTAGTTCATCCGCGCCAATACCATCATAGGCGGCAAGTAATTCGTTAAAATCGTCAAACGATAATTCCTGATTTGCACCGGGAAGCCCTTTTACTAGGTTTGCCAAAAGTTCTTCACAATCTGCGGCCGTCATTTGAGCATGACGCTGGCGTGCAGCTTCTATGACAGTTTCAGAAAAATCCTGCATGGCGCCGGGCCGATTGAGGATGAACAGATCGAACGCGGCAAAGTCTATTATGTCGAAGCGCATGCACGCGGCACCATCGGGCAATAGCCAGGCTAGATCGGTGCGCGTCCAGTCCAACACCGGCATGAAGTTATAGCACACGACTTTTATGCCCGCAGCGGACAAGTTTTCAAGGCTTGCCTTGTAGTTTGCGATATGTGAGCGCCAGTCGCCGTCCTGCTTTTTAATGTCTTCAGAGACTGGCAGGCTTTCGACAACATCCCATTGCAGCGATGATGGGCTACCATCAAAGCGCTGTTCGATCTCAAGCTTTCGCGCTTCAATATCCTGACGAGTCCAGATCGCACCGTTGGGTATTTGGTGCAAACTGCTCACCACGCCAGTTGCACCAGCCTGTTCGATTTCCTCTAGGCAAATCGCATCTGCTGGGCCGAACCATCGCCATGTTTGTATCATGTTGCACCTCCGTATTTATAAGCTCGTTTAGCCAAGCCATAGGCTAGATCCACAGCCACCTCAGCGGCTTCATCTTCGCCAAGTCGATGCTCAGCGACCTGGCGTGCAAGGAATGCGCTATCAATGCGGCGAGCTAAATTGTGTCTTGCGGGAATCGATGGCAGGGCGCGCGTATCATCATTGAAACCGACACAATTATAATATCCTGCCGTTTCAGTGGTTGTCTGGCGATAACGCATCATTGCGTCCGGGCTATCAAAAAACCACCATGCAGGCCCCAACCGCAAACAGGGATATGCTCCAGCAAGTGGTGCAAGCTCGCGCCCATAGGTAGATTCGTCGAGCGTGAACAAGACTAGTGTTAATCGCCTATCATGCCCATGTGCATCAAGCAGCGGTTTTAATGCATGCACGAAATCTGTCCGCATTGGAATATCAAACCCCTTATCCCCACCATAGCGTTCAGAGATAAATCGACTGTGACTGCGCACAGATCCTGGATGAAGCTGCATGACCAAGCCATCGTCAATACTCATCCGAGCCATTTCGGTTAGCATCTGTCCGCGGAAAGCCTCTTTTTGATCATCTGTTGCTTTGCCAAAAAGAACATCAGCGTAAAGCGCTGAACAGTTAGCAATAGATAAATCACAGGTTATTGCACTGGGATGACCATGGTCAGTTGCCGTAGCGCCAAGGGCTATAAAATCTTGCCGACGCGCACGATGCGCACGCAAAAGCCCTCCCCAATCCGATGTGTCTTCCCCTGTTATTTCCCCCAGCTTACGAATTGCATCGTGAAATCCGACCATATCAGGGTTGGTCACTGCATCCGGTCTATAAGTCGGCACGACGCGCCCTGCCCAACCCGAGTCTGCGATTTCTTTGTGCTGGCTCAGATCATCCAGACAGGAATCCGTCGTGGCCAATATTTCGATATTGAAGTCTTCATAAAGCGCGCGTGGTCGAAAGGCGTCGGTTTTTAGGGCGTCGGATATTTTATCATAGGTGTGATCCGCATCTTTTAGCGTCAATGGGGCTTCAATGTGGAAAAGGGTTTCTAGCGTATGGTCCATCCAGTGGCGAACCGGTGTCGACCGGAATAGTGTGTAGTTCCCCACAAACAAACGCCAAATTTCCCGGCCATCAGATTCTTGGATGGTACCGTCCAGAGCCGAGACACCAAGCGAATTAAGGTCGATGCCGTGCGACACAAGCATGCGCAAAATATAGTGATCCGGCACGATTAACAGTTCGGCAGGATTGGTAAAGTTTTGATTGAAAGCAAACCATTCCGGATCTGTATGCCCATGGGCGCAAATCAATGGAAGATGTTCAATCTCTTGAAAAAGCCGCTGCGCAATAGAACGGATTGTTGGATCGGAGGGGAAGAACCTATCGCTATGTAACATGATTTTCCAATACCTCAAATGCCGAGTTAATATGATTGCTGACTATGGTTTGAGACAGTTCTACATCACCTCTCCTGAGCGCCTCGACTAGCTCAAGATGTTGGCTAAAGGCTATGTTGATACGTTTTGGCAATTTGGCTAACAGGACAATTCGAGCGCGGTCTGTGTGCGCCTTAACCGGCTGTCCAGCGGCTTAAGACTTACCTTGTTTTCGCAAACAAGCTTCACGACTTCACGCTCTAGCGCGCGGCGAATGATGATGCCTTCTTTGACTCGCGCACTGTCGATTGGGGCCACTATGGTGCCCACCTTGTTACATGCCTGTATCAAGCCGTCATTGACCAACCGGACATAGGCCTCTCGGACCTGCGTACGACTGACCCCAAACCAAGCGCTCAGATCTGTTTCATTAATGGGGTCGAGTGGTTTAAGGACTTCAAGAATTATGTTGAGGCGCACAACCTCATAAATCTGGATACCTATGGATCGTGATCGGTCAATCTCATCTCGAAACGAAATTGGCGAATCGTCTCTCTTAGGATCTGGTGCGGCAGATGAACTCATGGATTTTCTCTAAGGACTGACTCACATGCGCTCAAACATACATGTATACAACAATGCATGTATTCATGATTCCTCGCTATGTAAAAATCGCCATCTAAATATAACCCCGTGCTCGTCAACTGGAAGTATCCAGCACCAGCCGCGTTTCACCATCTAGCATTCTAACCTTTCCTACAGTTCAAACTGAATTTTTACTACACTTTGGTATTAGAAATATTGACGCCACGTTGTATGAACCACGATGAAAGAAAATTTCAACGGTTAGCCGCCGTCAATGGAGATGTGCTGCACCCTGAGTACACGTGTCTCGATATTTCCGAGGCTGGGATGAAATTCCATGCGCTAAGGGCGATCAGGGTAGGTATACCTTTAACATTAAATTGATGGCACTCACTGAACCGCTCGAACTCACATGTGAAGTGCTATGGTGCAATGAAGCAGCATCGGTCTATGAAAAGGGACATCATTTTGGTGTGAAATATCAAAATCTACGCGTGGGCAATTAGATAGTCATGTTGATTTGACTGATCAGTAAACTGTGCGCATCAGTAAGCTCTTCACGGAGTTTTTCTATGCTTGTCATACCTGAGAGGGATTCCCAACGTTGTAAACTGCGAACTCAATACGTCCTGAAAGCTAACCTTACCATGAAGTAGACATCGTGACTTTATACGCCCTACGCTACCGCTTCAGTTG
>JBLHWG010000102.1:0-15033 GCA_047629055.1 Halioglobus sp. | reverse complement strand
CAATGGAATGGCGCCTTTGCAACCACCGTATCGCACGACTCGCATAACCTGACCGTCTTTGGGAGCAATGAAGCGGATATCGCAGTTGCAGCCAATACAGTCACTGAAATGAATGGGGGTTTGGCTGTGGTCTCGAATGGTGAGGTGCTAGCCACCTTAGCCCTGCCCGTCGCCGGGCTAGTGAGTGAGGCACCTATTGCTAATATCGCGGCTGGATTTAAAGCTATCAGGCAGGCGATGGATCAGGTCGTGACATGGCAACCTCCTTATCTGGTATTCAAAGCCTGTTTTGGAGCATCGCTCGTGTGCAATTCAGGACCTCATTTGAGCGACTTAGGTATCGTTGATACTACCTTGAAACATATTCAGAAGAACCCACTGTGTTGAATACTGAACGCACGCTAGTAAGAGCTAAAAACGTGCGACTTGCCATGCTTATCAAACGCCAACACATCATAGTCCTTAGGGATTTCACTGTTCATACCGGGCGACATCATCGGCATTCCTGGTGCAGTTAATCCAATAATATCCGGGCGTTCCAACAATAACCGTTCAATATCACTAACGGGGACATGGCCTTCGATGACATATCCATCCACGATGGCTGTATGACAGGATTTTAAAGCAGGATCCGTTAGTCCATGTTTGACTTTAATAGCATCTACATGGTCGTGATTGATGGCATCCACAGAAAACCCTGCCTTTTCAACATAGTCGACCCAACCCTGACAGCATCCGCAAGTGGGGCTTTTGTAGACCACCATTTCGGGGAAGTTGTTAGTCAGATCACTGTGCATCGCGCTTTTGGAAGTGTTGAGATTGTCTGAAGTAACGTCTGATTTCTCTTGAGAGCAGGCCGCTAATGACAGGCCGAGTACAAGCATGACGCCTGAGATGACAAGCTTGTGATTACTAAGTGAACGATTCAATTAAAACTCCAGAATTCTAATAATTGCTTACGAAGGTACGTTAAGAGTCCAAGGACAGACCAGCTTATACCAACAATGCCTTAAGAGCATCCGGACCTGCCAGAATATCTTCGGCAGTGACTTGTACATCAGATCCTATGAGCTTTCTTGCCACCATATGGTCCTTGGCATTGTTAATTGTCTCGGCACAAACAACGCACCCTTTTCGCAAATGATAAAGCGCAAACTTATCGCCATCCACTCGGCTCACAACCTCAGTATCACCTTGGTGAATTCCCGCAATTTGTAATTTCAACGGGCCAATGTCTGACCAGAACCAAGGCACCGTTCGATAGACGAGATTGGATTTTTCAGCAATTTGCGTCGCCACTAGTTTTGCTTGATCTACCGCATTTTGCACCGATTCCAGGCGCTCTGACTTCTCTGTTTGCCAGTGGGGATATCGAGCGCAGTCACCAATGGCGAATACGTTTGCAGCGCCTGTTCGCAATGACAGATCAACCAATATCCCACCATCGCAAGCGATACCTGCTGAAAGGGCCACACTTTCATTAGGCACAGCTCCTATACCCACTACCAACAGCTCGGTGTTTACCGAATCTCCATTATCAAGTGTTACAGACGTTAGTACACCGTCGTCAGAAACAAAATCAGTCGCCATTCGGCCAGTAATCACGTTAATACCCAATTGCTCTAATGACTTTTGCACTAGAATCGACACTTCTTCGGACACAACTCTACCCAGCACCCTATCGGCAGCTTCAAGCACGGTAACGTCCTTACCCATACCGGCAAGGCAGGCCGCAATTTCCAATCCGATAAAGCCACCACCGAGAATCTCGACACGTTGAGCACTAAGTACAACATCCCGCAGTCTTCTAGAATCTTGCAAGGTACGAACAGAATGCACATTGGAAAGCCCTGCCAAGGGTTGTAGACTTCGATTATTAGCCCCCACAGCCAGTACGAGTTGGCTATAGAAAATATCTGAACCGTTTAATAACGACACGACTTGCTTGGCAGTATCAATACTGGTCACCGAATCGGATATTCGAGATACGTACGCTTTTTCATAGGCAGATGCTGAACGTAACGAAACCGCCGTTTGATCTGCAGAGAGGAGATATTTTTTCGATAATTGTGGTTTGTGATACGGCAACTCGGCGTCATCGGCATCAATCAGGATAATCTCACCGTCGTAGCCCGCCGCTCTCAAACTGATAGCGCACTGGCTGCCTCCGTGACCGGCTCCAACGATAAGGGTTCTGTATGTATCTTGCATAGGATGTGTCACTTCTCAGTTACTTATCCTTCTGTAGCATGCGGTTAAGTTCATCCATTCGTAAATTAGTGAGCCGGGTTTTGCACTGGGCGACAACCATTGGATGGAAGTGCTTGTCTTCAATGCGTTTGTTTTCAGCTGCGCATTGGTTGTCACGGTAGGATTCAAAAGCGCTTTGGGCCTTGCTCAAAGCACTGGCATCACCAAACGCAGCCTTGTGTTTTTCGAGCAGGGCATCAAGCGCTTTTCCCAGATTTATTTCAGAATGACGAAAATCTCCAGCGGCACAGTAGTTCCTACCTTCTATAGGTAAATTGCTACGCTCACCGCATTCCCATTTCGTGGCAGCTTGGGAAACCACAGGTAATAGAAAAAAGGCAGCTAAGGCGAGTTTTTTCATCGGGATAATACAATTGTAAAGGAGCCCACGATTGTAGCGTACCACTAGCAGGCGTTCCAATAGCTAGTGTTGGCAGACGCTTTTATTCCTGTATTAACGCCTCACGGATAAGATGTTTCTGGATTTTTCCGACCGATGTTTTCGGCAGAGACTCCTCGAAAACAACCCGACCCGGCACTCTGAATCTTGCCAGTTTATCAGCGCAGAAGTCGATCACTTCGACCGCTGTAACATCTCGCCCGGGGTTCAGCACAACTACAGCAACAATGGCTTCGTCCCTGAGCTCATCGGGCAATCCGATAACTGCGCATTCAAACACCGCCGGATGCTGCATAACCACGTTCTCGACCTCTCCTGCGGAGATATTCTCACCAGAGCGCTTGATCATGTCTTTTTTACGATCAACGAAGCGGTAATAACCGTCTTCATCCCGGATTGCGTTATCCCCGGTATAGAGCCAACCATTGCGAAGCGTATCGACGGTGGCTTGGGGGTTCTTGAAATACCCCAACATGAGGGTTTTACCCGGCACACCCTTTACCGCAATTTCACCTTCCTGCCCCGATACAACAATCTCACCCGATTCATCAACTAAAGCAATCTCGTAATCACCTATGGGTTTACCCACGCTCCAGTTACGCCGCTCTCCGTGAAGAGGATTCATCAGCGGCGGCCCCATGGTTTCGGTCATGCCCCACAACTGACTAAGCGGTGCACCAAATCGTTGCTGCCACTCATCGACTTGTTGGTCGGTCAGATTCTGAGCAAAAATGACGATCCTGAGCCTATTGTCGCGATGATTTGGAATTCGAGGTTGGGCTAGTATCATGCGCATAGGTGCTGCGAATAAGCTAGCAACAGTACAGCCATACTCAATACATTTATCAAAATACTGGCTTGCAGAAAAACGGTCCATAAGCGCAATGCTGGCACCACGCAACAACGCGCTCATCGTCGAGTAGTACTGCGCATTGCCGTGAAACAGCGGCAGCACAACGAATTGGCGATCATCCTCATTGAGCTCAATCGCATCGGCAACGGTACCTCCTGCAGCAAAGTAGTTAGCATGGCTGACCATCACACCTTTCGGCTTTGACGTGGTCCCTGACGTGTACATAATCGCGACAATGTCGGTGTCACGAGCTGCACACTTCCAGGCAGAATCAGGGAACTGCTCCAATTGTGCCTCGAACGAATCCGTGGCTGGGTCAGTCGAGTAGGGATCGCACAGTACGATCGTATCAAGGCCTATAACTTGGCGTTGACATTGCGCTAGCGTCAACAGGTATTCGGCCGTGGTAAACGCGGCTTTCGATTCCGAATGCCCCAACAGATACGTCAATTCATCGGTTGATGCCAGTGTATTTGTCGGCATTATCACAGCGCCAAGCCGCGCAGCTGCAAACCACAGAATTAAAAATGACGTGCAGTTGGGCAAGTGCAGGTTGATTACATCACCCTCCTTCAATCCCTGTGCACACAGAAAATGACAAGCCCGATCGACACTGGTTTCAAGTTCACGATAGCTTAAGCTTTGACGAAACGAATCCTGGCCCTCGGCCTCGATTGGCTGACGTTCAAACAGTAGAAATTTCTTGTCACCAAATTTTGCAGCGCTGTCAGTGATAAGTTCTGAAAGGTTCATGGCAAGTGCGATCGAGTCGTTAAGCAGACATCATGGCGCGTATGGACAGGCTCCCACGCAAAGCCATATCGAATTATTCGAGAATTTAGCATTTTCCAAACCAATTTCGTGTCGATAAATTTCGTATCGATATAATAATCATCAATCGATTGCAGAATCAGTATACCTTCTCATTATTTTAAACCAAGGGTGTGGCTGCATAAAACACCTGAGGAATTGACGCACGTCCATCGACCGGATTGGCGAAAATTATGTTGACATGGTGCTAATTCTATTATTAACTAACTTATGGTTAATAAATGGTCTCAAAATCAGCGAGCACCCGCCTCGTTGCGCCGTACTCACCGCAGTTTGGCAGTCAACGAGGTGCTCATGACGGGGGGCATCTCTAGAACCGGGCTTGCTGAAGAGCTAGGTATGTCACAGATGGCCATGTCGAGAATTGTCCGCGATCTATTTGATGCGGGTTTGGTGGAAGAATACGGGGTCGAAGTTCGCGAGAGCGGACCCGGCCGTCGCCAACGCATGCTACGCATCCGACCAGACGGTGCGTATTCTGCCGGTATCGTCCTAAGTGCGTATTCCAACGAAATTTGTATCGTTAAGGCAAATGGTGATGTTTTGGTGAGCCGTATTATTCCAGTGAAAAAGATAACAGACAGCGAAGCTGCAGTGCGCAAGCTTGCCAAGGCACTGAACAAACTCATTGACGAAAATGACATTCCGCGACAACGCATTGTCGGTGTTGGGGTCGCAGTGGCAGCTCAGCTCGACCCAACGAATCAATCTGTAGTCTCCAGTTACTTGTTAGGCTGGGAGTCATTCGACCTGGTGGAGCAAGTGTCCAACATTACCGGCCTACCCGCTTACGCCGAGACTATTGCCAATGCGCTGACATTAGCTGAGGTCACGGTAGGAACTATCAAGAAAAAGGAAAATGTCATCGTGGTTAGATCTGCGACGACCATAGCGGCATCCGTTCTGATACATGGCCAGTTAGTTAGAGGCCAAGCCCATCAAGCGGGAAGAATCGGCCATTTCCGCACTAAGAAAACCAAACTTCGTTGTTCTTGTGGGTCGAATAGTTGTTTGAATTGCTGTGCATCGGGCTGGTCAGTCTTGGCTCGCCTAGGTAAAACCTCAAACAATGAATATCATCCGGATGATGTCGCAGCATACGCAAAGGAGATCAATCAGCTCATTGAAAATCAGGCATGTTCAAAGGCTGGACAAACGAAAGACGCTAACCAAGCACGGATACTCAAAGATGCCGGTGCTGCAATCGGCCGGTCTCTGGAGCAGCTCAATCAATTTCTAGAACCCCAGGTCATCATTGTCTACGGTTCCATGTCGAGGCTTGTTGACTATCGCGATGGCATTAGCCAATTGTTATGTAGTGATAGCGAAGGAAAAGCCACGCTTGCAAAAATCCGTTACGGCGAGATCAGTGCCGTACGTGCGGCCGGCATTCTTGCACTAAAGGAATCAATCTACTCGCCAACCCTGGATTTCGAGCAAGCGTGCGAGACGGCATCGATCGCTAGCCTCGGAACTGCAGCAGGCAACAATTAATAATGCAATCGGACTCCACTTTAGCTGCAATGGACAACCCTGCACAGTTTAATGTGTTGAAAATGGCTCGCATAGCTTGCGCATTCCTTTTGGCAGGCTTCAGTTTGTACACCGCTTTTTTCGGCATCATGTCAGACATGATCCAACGGTCAGTCCATCTAGGGCTCGTACTGGTGTTGGTTTATTTAGGCGCATTGGTACCATCCTCTTTGGGATTAATCAGCAACCGTACATTACGCATACTGTCCGTAATGCTAGCCGTTATAGGCTTAGCTACGATGATGTATCAAGTCTGGTTTTTCGATGAGATTGCATCGCGCTATGGTGAATTAACCCAGATAGAATTCTATATAGGCCTTGTTGCCACCCTCATATTGCTTGAAGCAACACGCCGCACAATAGGCTGGCCCATCGTTATTCTAGCCATCATATTTCTACTGTACGCCTACTTCGGTTACTTATTACCTGGCCTTGCCAACCATCGTGGATACGACCTGGAACGTATCATGTCGCAACTTTATCTTGGCGGTGGCGGTATTTTCGGTACACCACTGGGAGTGAGTTCTACCTTCGTCATTCTGATCGTCCTGTTTGGTGCCGCGCTGGAAACATCCGGTGCAGGCAAAGTTCTCATGGATATCGCTACATCATTGACTGGTCGATCTCGCGGCGGTCCGGCAAAAGCTGCCGTAGTAGGGTCGAGCTTGATGGGCATGGTATCCGGTACAGCGGTGGCCAACGTTCTAACCACGGGCACCATTTCGATCCCTCTAATGAAACGCACAGGTTACCGACCGGAAGTTGCCGGAGCCATTGAAGCCGTGGCATCAACGGGTGGCCAGTTAATGCCACCCGTAATGGGAGCCGCAGCTTTTCTCATGGCGGACCTTACCGGAATCTCCTATTTTGAAATTGCCAGGGCTGCCATTATTCCAGCGTTGCTGTACTACGTGGTGTTGTTTTCCGTGGTGCATCTGGAGGCCGTCAAACAAGGAATTGCGTTATTGAAGCTTGAAGAGCTTCCGTCTCTGTCCAAAACGTTGAAAACCGGCTCTCACTTATTGTTATCTCTGCCGGTGTTTGTCTATATGTTGTTCTCAGGCTATTCCGTTATGTACGCATCCTTCTGGGCGTTTATCGCGGCAATACTATTAAGCTATGTCCGGCGCTCAACATGGTTGACTCCCAAAAAGCTGTACCAGACGATTATCAACGGTGTAGAAGCGGTGCTACCTGTGGCAACCGCATGCGCCTGCGCCGGCATTATCATCGGCGTCATAACGCTAACGGGTCTGGGATTGAAATTCTCTTCACTCGTCATATCCCTGTCAGACGGCAATCTGTTCCTGGCGCTGATACTCACGATGATTGCTTCTCTTATTCTGGGTATGGGCCTACCCACTGCCGCCGCCTACATTCTAGTGGCAACGCTTGCAGCACCGGCACTTGAACAACTCGGTGTCAATCAGCTTGCCGCCCATCTATTCGTCTTTTACTCAGCGATGCTCTCATCAATCACGCCTCCGGTTGCGCTTGCAGCTTATGCCGCCGCCGGGCTTGCCCAGGCCAATCCGTTCCGTATCGCCCTCGTAGCCTGTCAATTCGGTTGCGCTGCGTTTATCGTCCCCTATTTCTTTGCTTACAACCCAGCCTTGCTAATGGTGGATACCACGCCTGGTGTTGTCATCATCGCAGCACTGACAACCGTTGTTGGTGGTATTTGCCTAGCTATAACAATACAAGGCTGGTGCATAAATAGTTTAAATGTACTAGAAAGGATTGCATTTGCAGCCGTTGTCTGGCTATTACTCGATACCAGCCTCACTACAGACATTGCAGGAATTATCCTTTTGGCCGCTTTGGCTTCACACCAGTTCGTTGCACATTCGAAGCGAACTAAACAACCCCAGCAATTGCAATAGAGACTCTAATTGGAGGAGACACATGAAATTATTTAAAACTCTCGCAACAACAGGCACAGTGGTATTTGCTTCACTGTTGTCCAGTCCGGCCGTGCTCGCAGCCGACTTAAACCTGTCTATTGGTTCCTGCCCTGTCGGCTGCACGGCCTATACGTGGTCAGCAGGCATCGCTGAAGTTATCAATAAGAATGTAGAAGGCGTCAGGGTGACAGCCGAAGAAACCAAGGGCTATGTTGCCAACATCAAGTTGATGCAAAAAGACCAGATTGAAATCTCCATGGCAACGTCGCTGTCTTCCTACCAAGCATATTCAGCGACTGGACCCTACGAAGGCAGTGAGAAAGGCGCAATACTCAGCTGGATGGCGATAGCACCTGTTGCCATGCATGTCATCACACTCAAAGACGGCCCAGTGCAATCACTTGCTGATTTAAAAGGCAAGCGCGTAGGTATGGGACAGCCTGGTGGCGTGTCGATGCTTGACGCGGACGCAATGATGAATGTTCTGGGATTAACGCCTGACACTGATTTCAAACCGTTCCGTATCCGTCTCGGTGGAATGGCTGACGGCCTTGCAGACGGCAATCTGGATGCCGCACTGTGGAACGGTAGTTTTCCATTGCCGCCTGTTGTGAAGCTCACCGCTGGACGTGAAATTCAACTTATTCCTATCTCTGATGAATTTTACGACAAGATGCGCGCTGAGTATCCTCCCTACTTCCGTTTGTCGATTCCTGGAGGTTTGTACAAAGGTGTAGACGAGGCCACACCCACGTTTGGTCTGGCCAACGGTATGGTGCTGTCAAAAGATGTGCCCGAAGACATCGTCTACAACATGACCAAAGCTATCTTTGAAAATCTTGAAGGTCTTAAGGCTGTTCATCCAGCATTTGGACGAGTCTCCAAAGAATCGGTGCTTAATGGTTTTGGTGCACCACTGCATCCAGGCGCATTGAAATACTACCGTGAGATTGGTGTGCCGGGTATTGAAGAGTTCGTTGCTCGTACGGCCAACTAAAACAATAGCGGCCGTGGTAGCTAGTGGGCCAAAAAGCTAATTCAGTGTGCCACTAGTCGCTACGCCGCTTAACTTACATTTATTACAATTCCAATTACACAAACCCAATGAACATTCGCTCGGATAAGGATTGACCTCATGGCTCGGCCGAACATAGTACTCATACAAGCAGATCAACTCACATCTATGGTGCTGCCCATGTACGGTGGGCCCATCGTCAAGACACCCAATATCAGCAGCCTAGCTGATGATGGTGTAACTTTTCTAAATTCCTATTGCAATAACCCTGTCTGTGGCCCTTCACGCGCTTCAATGATGAGCGGTCAGCTGTCATCGAAAGTGGGTTGTTACGACAATGCGGGTGAATTCCTATCGTCCATTCCCACGTTTGCTCACTATCTACGACATCTTGATTATCGAACCTGCCTCTCCGGGAAAATGCATTTCGTCGGCGCTGATCAACTACACGGTTTTGAAGAACGAATTACAACAGATATCTACCCTTCCGACTTTGGCTGGACCGCAGACTGGACACGCCAAGATGAGCCTTATGCGCCCTCTGGTATGAGCCTACGTTCGATAGTTGAAGCTGGCGTGTGTAAGCGCAGCCTGCAAATAGACTATGACGAAGAAGTCTGCTTCCAAACAGTTCAAAAAATCTACGATTATGCGCGCGATACCGATGAGCGCCCCTTCATGATGATGGCCTCCTTCACGCACCCACACAATCCCTTTGTAACAACGCAGGAATTCTGGGATTTATACAACCATGACGACATAAAGCTACCAAACGTACCACACAAGCCAATTTCAGAACGCGACCCCTGGTCACAACGCTATGCCTCCACTATTCGTGAGGATGAACATGATGTATCTGACGCTCAGCTATTAAACGCACGTCATGCTTACTACAGCATGGTGTCGTACTTTGACAGTTTGGTGGGTCGTATCATTAAAGCGCTTGACGACGGTGACTTTCTCGACAACATCGTTGTCGGCGATCATGGGGAAATGCTCGGTGAGCGTGGGACTTGGTTTAAATTTCTACCTTTTGAATGGTCAGCACGCGTACCGCTAATTGTTAGAGGTCCAAAGGCTAAAAAAGGTCATGTGGAAACTAAAGGTGTGTCCTTAGTTGACTTGCTGCCCACCATGTTGGATATCGCTACAGATGGAAACCCACCGGATCTGGCAGACAATTTGGACGGCCAAACACTGATGGACATGATGCAAGGTGACAACAGTAAACGAGCCGATGATGTCATGATGGAATTTACCGGCGAAGGTGTTTATGCACCAGCCTTAATTCTTCGTCAGGACGGAATCAAATACATTCATTGCAGAACCGATCCACCCATGATGTTCGACCTGAACAACGATCCTCAGGAATTGCATAACGTAGCCGAAGATCCTGCCTACGCCGATACCGCAAAAAAAATGAAGGCAGAAGTAGATAGCCGCTGGAACTACGATGAACTGGAAAAAGAGATTCTGGTAACACAAAAACGAAGGTTATTTGTGCAGAAGTCGCTACTCAAAGGCAAATGGACAGGCTGGGATCATCAACCGCATGTGGATGCAACTCGTGCGTATGTACGCGGCGCTATCGATCCGAACACAACAGCAACCAAAGCTCGTCGCCGACTACCGTTTGTAGCAGAAGTAAAACCGGATAACCCGCGTAAGAAGCCGTTGTAAAGGGTGATTTTTCTGGATGATGAGCAAGACTAAAACCAGCCGGAGAAACTCCAGCTGGCCACCTACAAGGAAACAGTGAGTTTATAGATTCCTATGTAGCTTGCCCAATGGCAAGTACTTTACCTGTTTTTTCTAACGCTTTAACCCTAGCCTGGTCAGTATGAAATCAGATTTGGCCCGTTGGCCTTGCATACCTTCACTTAAGGTTATGCTATTTTTGACCGACAGCTTTCCAGCTTTAAAGCGTCCTCTGCTATGGGTATGGCTATATTAATACCGCACAATAATAGTGATTCGCAAGATCTTTATTTGTTTTTTTTGCATCTTTTGGCACAATGTCTGCCTTGCTGCACAAACCCGTTTCGCTAAATGCGCTGATGTTATCGGGGCAACTCATAGACGACAAACAACTATCCGATTAGTGCGCCAATCAATACTGATTGAGCCTCCAGCTGTGCGCGCTCAACCCGCACACGGAAAAGCTTGGGTTCAGTATCAATAAAAGCCTGTATTATTTTGCAATAACCTTTCGATAAGCCAACACCGCCACCGACTACAACAATTGATATACCGATAGCAGCGGCAAGATTCCCACAAAGCTCTGCAATCGCAGCAGCTGAGTTTTCCACAATTTGTGTTGCCCAATCATTTCCTGCCAAATGAAACTCTACGATATCTTTAGCCGTATAATCATTGCCCTTAAGCAACTGTGCTTGTCTCTCTATAGCGCGCCCTGAAGCGACATTCTCTACAGTACCTATGCGTCCAGAGCCACACAATTCAGTAGAGTGTGTGATGGTCATAAATCCAACATGTCCAGCCAGGCCATTGTCTGAAACAATCGGTTTTCCATTGAGTACACACACTCCACCAACACCTGTGGATACAGTGATGTAGGCAAATGCCGGTATATCACGCCCCGCCCCATAAACAGCTTCTGCCAAGCCGGCAGACACGGCGTCATTGACAATATTGACTGGTTGCTTAAGACGTTTTTCGAATATCTTCTTGAGCTCAACTTGTTCGATGCCGTTGAGCGTATTGGTATTTATTGCATGCCAGCAGCCTTCACTATCAACTCGGCCGGATACAGCAACACCGACTCGATCAGATGAGTTGCACTGAACTTTTTTTAACAGCGCAAGAATAGTAGTAATTTGAGATTCGGCGCCTGCGCCGCTTTCTGTTTTTACTTGATAGTGATCAATCAACTCACCACCAATATAGCGTGCCACTGCGATTTTAGTACCACCAAGATCGATAGCAACACCCGTTACATCACTCATCGAACAGTATCCTGCATGGCATCAAGGAACCAACCGACGACATGCTCCATCCGTGTGATGGCACTACCGACGGTTACGCAGTCAGCGCCGTTTTTAAGAGCACTTGCAGCGAGTAGAGGTGTGTTAAATCGCCCCTCTGCCATCACCAGCGCATCGGTTTGTGCAGTAATTCGGGCAAATTTTCGCAGAAGATCAAAGTCAGGCTCTTCACCACACGGCCCAGTCTCGAGGGTATAACCTGATAGTGTTATTCCAATGAAATCGCAGCCCAGATATAACGCTGCCTCGCCATCTGAAAAAGTTGCGCAGTCGGCCATAGTGAATTTATTGGCTGCTTGAATTTTCTTTACAAGAATATCAACATCAACAGGTCGCGGCCGCGCAGTAGCATCGAGCGCCACGATATCAGCACCTGCAGCAATAAGACCATCAACATCTGCAAGAGTCGGTGTGATAACCACAGGGGTTGCAGGATCAATGCGTTTCACTATACCGATCACAGGTATTTTCAATACTTTCTTTACAGCAGCAACGTTATTAACACCTTCGATTCGAACGGCACCAGCACCGGACAATTCCGCCGTTCTGGCCATCGCAACCACGATATCTACGGTATCCATTGGGCTGCCGGGAATAGGTTGGCAAGAAACAACGAGTGCACGTTTTAACTTATCAAGAGAACCCATGTATTTCCTCAGTCATCTGAAAATGGATAGTGAAATGAATATGCTACCCATCGAGGGCCTGATGAAAATACGTTCCAAAATTTCTGGTTAAGTGGTGCGTTAGAATATCAACTGCAGAGTTGGCATTCTTGTCAACCAAAGCCTTCACTATCAATCTATGTTCGTCGTTACTTGTGACGTTCCTAATTGCAAAGTCCTCTAATAAAGGTCTACTTTTCATGAGTTGCTCTACAAAAGCGTCATGCAGGGCTACAAATATCGGGTTACCGGAAATTTCCGCCAGTATTCTGTGAAACTTGACGTCTGCATTTCGGAATCCTTCTGCATCGTGCAAGCATCGATCGCACTCATCGATAGTTTCGATCATGCGCGCTATATGCGCATTGGTTGCGTGATCCACAGCATGGCGTAACATGCTGGTTTCCAAAAACAGGCGCGCTTGTTCTAAGTGGGCCCGTCCTTCGCTACCCTCGAAGAAAAACCGTGCGGCTTCTCCAATTCCTCCCATCATTTCACTTAGTGAGGGTTTTACAACTCTTGGCCTTTTCCCCTTTGAGTGATCGGCAAGTTTTCGCCCCTGCAAAATGGTAACAGCCTCTCGGACCACATTGCGGCCAACCTCATATTGATCGCACAATTCTCGCTCTGACGGATACATGTCCCCAACGTTAAGCCTGCCAGTGAGAACTTCAGCGGCTAAGTTGTCTGCGATTTGAATTGCTGAAATTGACACTGGACTGCGAACCACTCTGTGAACTGTCAGATACAGCGAACCAGAGTACCATTTTTGTGCCTTGAATATGCTCTATGGTCGACCAAAAGCCACTGTAGAGTTGATCTTATTTCATTTCAGAGCTATTTCAGACTTGCTAGATGTTCCTGACGTCACACGACATTTTAGCTTCAACTGCCATAGCAAAAATAAGTTCGACTATGATCTCCTGAATTTGACGCTTTCTGCGATTCAACAAAACTATGTTTGTCCATGATTTCAGTTTCAGGGTCACCATCGCACATATGGCATGTTCCCCGAAACCTGCTCAGGAAAAGGTTTGGATTAAATCATCGACTAACCTAGGTAATCTTGCCAACGGAAGAAGATCGCCATATTTACGAAGCGGTATTTTCCTGCGCTTCTTTGACATCAACTTCAATATTTTGGTTAAAACAGAATCGGTTTTTAGAGTCATACTTTGTCTTGATTGCAACAAGCCTCTGGTAATTCGGACCAAAGGCCGTTCGAGTCAGCTCCGTACCATCTTCTCCATGTCCAGTGAAGTTTAAATAGACGCGGCCTTGATGACCGAAGCGCTCCGCGCGCATAAATCCGTCTCGTGACCAGGCAATATTTGCGACATCGTCGCCAGGATTGGACCAGACACCATCCAGCGAATACATCCAGCCCATGGACCTGTCACCAAAGGCTGTCGCATCTGCTGCTACCTCTGCAGTCGCTCCACCAAAATTCCATAATGAGGAGAGTGAGTTATTCGAGGGGGGGAAGACGCGTTCTCGATTGCAAGATCAATCATCTCGTTAGGCAGATCGGTCAGATACAGGGCCTTCCAGTAACAGCGGAATTCACCTGCGGGCATCAGTGTGTCGAATAGCTGTTGGATATCACGATAATTCATTCGACCTGAAAAATCAGTGACCAAGTCACCCGTTCGCGCAGGGGCTGCATCAAGGCCTCACCCTCTTCAGCATCTCCGTTGAAGACGCAAGCCAGAGTGAAGATCCTTTTACCTCACTACTTTTCGTGGAAATCCTCGCTCTCAGTCTGGATTTTCATCGGCACTAGCGCGAATCAGTTCACCGTCTGCAGTGACTACACCAGCTACACCAGCCCGTGCACTTGCGTTGCGGTGTCCACATCGCGCCAGAGCGCACCGCCCTCGACGATGGCTACTCGACTGGCTGCATCAACTTCAACACCACTCATCAAGGAAAGATCAATCATGACACCATCGTCACAAACTGCATGGCCGGCCACGTTATGGCCCCCACCCCGAATGGATATCGGCATATTTCGGGAACCGGCCAGCCTTACAGAAGCGATAACATCAGTCGTGTCCCGACACCGGAAGATAACAGCGGGGCGTCGGTCAATCATTGCGCTCCAGACTGCCCGCACCTCATCAAAATCCGTGTCGCCAGGCTTGAAAATATCTCCACCAAAATTACTGACAACAGCTTTAATTGCACATTTCATATCATCCAGCCTAAAACTCCTTCAGTTATGGCCCCTCATGATATGACTACAATGGCACTTGATCGAGTGGCAAGCGAGACGAAATCAAGGCATATTGCTCACGCGTGTATGGCAAAACCTCCGTGACCATGCCGAATCAGACAGAGGAGTGTTATGAGTAAGAAACCCCTGATCATGTTGTTAGTCGCGCCCGAGTCTTCTGCTTCGGTTCTCTACGGCCTTTACGACGTCCTGTTTTCTGTCGGTGCGGCTAACCCCGACATGGTGGCAGGCTGTCCGGCCCATCGGGCATACCGCGACATGTTCCAACACCATTACCCACAGGTTTCTTTCCGTAGTGAATCTGTGTTTTGTCTAGCGGCCGAAGGCGATCGTATAGTGAT
>JBLHWG010000101.1:0-15037 GCA_047629055.1 Halioglobus sp. | reverse complement strand
GGTTGCGCGAATTCGTTGAAACACTGGGCAACCGTTTCAATGTAAAAACCCTCGTGCGTGGATCTCACCGCCAGTGAGATTGGGAAACATCCAATTCGTATGGGTTCTACACTGCTATGCAAGTGTAAAAAATTCATTGTTGGCTCACGCTAATGCAACTAAAGGGTGCATCCTCTTAACCTAAACCCGTAGAGCCCTGTACCCGTCAATCCCGCCATGGGGATTATAATTCGCTGTCGTAAATGTATAACGGTTCAGTGCTTACCCATGACACCAATATGCCCACGTTATCGACACTGAGTTAAGGAGGCTGTCAGCCATAACTGGTAATACAAGTGCGGCGATATGGTTCTGGAATATTCGTGGCAAAATCCACATTCCGAGCCTATAGCGCGGGTCTGAAAATAAGTAGGATTACGTGAGAACCTTCCTAATCCGAAGCTCGGCTGTTATCCGTCGGAAACCCTTGCACTGTCATTTTCGCTCTATCACGCCACCATCACGGCGGGTGGCTTGCAGTAGCGGCTCAAAGTGGTAGTCACCCGATTCCACTAATTGTCGAATGGACTGTTTTCCGTGATCCCAGTTGCCGCGTAGCTACCAGATGTCAGCTGGGATTAAATAAACTCCTGGACACCAGCAAAGCACTTAAAACAGACAGACAACAGAATCAGATCAGACGCAGTAATCGTCTATGACACAGCGTGTTCGCATGCTGGCATTTATCGTATAGTGCTCTGCGACTTCACGTGTGAATGATGGAACATATCTGTCGCTGTTCGTGCGGTGATAACAGTCTGGGGCAGGTTCGGCACAATATACACGTGTATAGTCGCTTGGCTGATAGGTCGACTGTGTTTCGCCTTCACTGAAGCTGGCATTTGATTGAATACGGATGTCCTGCCCCTGAGCATTAACGACACGGAATCGATAACACGTTGGGGTTAGCTTGCGCACGGTGTTGAATGACGTCTTATCGTTGCGCAACTCTTTTTCAAAATAAAACATACTTATGTCATGGCTGCGTTGCTGCTGCATGAATTGCTCATTCAATCGCTGGTCGTTATTTTCCACGCGCTCAATGGTGTAGCCTCCTTCATATACTAGGGTGTGGTGCAATGAGCACAGGCATGCGCCATTCTGCAAAGATGTTGTGCCACCATCGGCCCAGTGCTTGATATGGTGAATATGAAGGTGGCGTTTGCCCGAAGGAGCCGCGTAACTGAAAATAAAGCTCTTTGATCCAGTTGGTTGCACGCGTACCATAAAGCCGGTTAGGTCTCAGTCTCTGAGCTCGTATGGCTTTGCAGCAGGGGCCAGCGATTCGGCTAGGGTTTTGGTGTTTTTTTTCGTCACAATCTGCTTTGAGATTTTGTATATAAGTCCTTAGTAAGTTGCAGCAACAAAGCAAAACGTGTTGAATTGGTGATACTTGGCGAAGTTTGGGAATTACTCTAACTGGCAGATATTACTATATATTATGGTGTAATTAAATGGAAAAAATAGGTTGCAAAATGAATCGTAAAATTGGATCCCTGTCGGTTTCGCCGACAGGCTTGGGCTCGATGAATATTTCGTTTGGCTACGGTCCTGCCGACGAAGAAAATTCTGCTCAGTTGCTGTTGGATGCGCTGGAGGCCGGTGTTACGTTTTTTGATACTGCTCACATGTACGGAGCGGGGCATAACGAAACGTTCATAGGCAAGGTCATGTCCAAGCATCGTAAGAAATTTGTACTGGCCACCAAATGCGGTATGTCTCCAGATGGCATCAGTGGTCGGCCTGATGTGATTCGTAAGCAGTGTGAGACAAGTCTTAAACGATTAAAAACCGAAGTGCTCGACCTGTACTACCTACATCGAATCGATCCAGATGTGCCCATCGAAGAAAGTGTGGGTGCCATGGCTACCTTAATCAAAGAGGGAAAAGTTCAGGAGTTGGGACTTTCGGAAGTGTGCTGTGCAACGATTGAGCGTGCCCATAAAGAACATCCTATTGCCGCTGTGCAGTCTGAATATTCCTTGTGGTCTCGTACACCAGAGAGCGGTGTGTTGGCGTTGTGCCGCAAGCTAGGTATCACTTTTGTACCTTTCTCACCGTTGGGTAGAGGTTTTTTGGCAGGCTCGTCCACAAGTGTCGATAAGCTACCGGACAATGACCTTCGCGCAACTATTGCACGGCCTCGTTTCGAACCTGAAGCGTTTGCTAAAAACGAAGCCTTGTTGGTCGAGTTCAAGGCTATTGCTCAGGACAATAGCTGCACAATGGCGCAATTGGCATTGGCTTGGCTTCTAGCAATAGAGGACAAGACTATGGTGCCAATTCCGGGCACCAGAAATATTCAGCATATGAAGGACAACGCGGCCTCAGCATCAATTAATCTAAACAAGTCTACCGTCGCGGCCCTGGATGCGCTGATCAACGAGTCTACAGTTACCGGCGCACGATACACCGCAGACCGAATGCTTGAAACTGACAGCGAGCGTGATGTAATTGCTTGATTAGATAGACAGCCAATTTGGTGTTTCTATCACTCTGATACCGGTGCAGGCTGCGTTTACGCAGTCTGCCAGACTGCCAAAATGTATCGGTCGTTTGACCAATCCCGGGCCGTAGTGGGCGTATTTGCCTGAATTTGTCATCAACACCGAATCCATGGGGGGTATCACGGGTTCTTCTAGCATGCACCAACAGGTGTCCATCACGAACTGGACACCAAATTCGCGCAAGTTTTGCGCGATACCGGCATCTTCGCATTGCTGATAAATCGCACGGCCAAGCGTTACGACAATAGCCACGCTTTCATTTTTAACTCGCGATGAACACAGAGCTGCCAATTGGTTGCATTCGGTGAATGAGAAGTGCGGATTACCCAAACAGATCATGTCTACACGTGCTGTAGTGGCGGTATTCAGTGAATTCCAGCTAATGCTCAAGTCATCGATTGCGACGCTCTTTCGGGGTATGGAATTAAGAGCCTTCAGCGCATCTACGACTGCGGCGTTTCCTGCTTCTGGAGTAACTCCATTGATATGAAACATGGGGACCGAAGACGTCGTAGCAAACGCTGCACTAAACGCTTTTAGATCATCGGTAGTGGGGTCTGACGACTCCAGTCCTAGGACCATTGGAATATCGTTCGCGGCAAGTAGTCCAACGTGATAACCCATTAATGGCCAGAACGAATCGTCCTTGTTCTCAGGGTTAGGTACATTGATGGACAAGGCAGGGAGTCGACCGCTGTCTAGGTGTGTGCCGATTAAAGGTGCTCTTCCTGTTAGTGCAATGCAGATATCCAAAAAGTCAGGATATTTTTGTGTCTTTGCGCCGAGCACACTGTTGGCATAAGCCACAGCGTTGGATTCAGCCCAAACGATCTGATCACCCAAAACTGGCGCGCTGTTAAGAAGATAAGGCGCACAAGTAAACGTTTTCTCAGCACCCATTGCAACATAAGCGTCGCCAACATCGCTTGCCGGTTGGCCGAATTCAGGTCTTATTCCTTGAGCCTTCCATTGTTTCTGGTCAACGGAAATCGCGTTGAGCGTAGTGGGGACTTTAACTTTTGCTCCCCATGCAACGAGTTGTTCAGCGAATTTTAAATTGGACAATCCGTTATATACGCACCCATCGATGTGCGCTTGTTTAATATTGATCAGTTGAGTTGCACCTTGAATTTGTGCCATACAGAGCGTGATTTGCATGGCCACTTGAGCAGCCAATCCGTCATCGCCGTTAAGAATGCGGGTGTCATCATCCGTTAGTTCGAATTCTTCGAATGATGTGTTTTGCGCATCGATGTTGATTCTCTTGCCGTGGAAAGTTTGTTCACCTTGCAAGGTCTCAATAATCAACTGGTTGTTATTTATTCGAGCTATTGTGTCACTGTTGAGTTGGGCAAATACGTCTGCATCAATTTGCAGAATGGGCAGGGATTTACCAAACATGACGTTTGCTACCATGGCACCAAGCACCAGTATTTCTTCGGCTTCTGAAAACACCAGAGCCGCGGGCGCGCGATTGGAGTCGATAAGTTCTAGAAGAACACTGCTGCCGGAACAGGAGCCTCGGCTGCCTGGAATGGCCATGATTCGACCTGACACGTTGTTCCCGGCAAGCGGGTGATGTTCGTCAATGACATTGCCAGTGGCGGCGCTGATTCCTCCCCAGAAACTCAAGGGTACATCGCTGACCAGAAGTGCACCAGTAGGGTTAGGGACGAGTTCCGTTTCGGAAGCTGATATGTTTTCAGAGTTCATGCAGCGATCTTACAGGCTTGAAACGCTCGATGCCTAGGACGCTGTCAGAAGTAGGAACGAAGACCTAGAGTCACACGCGTATTGGACGCACTGGACTCTCGTTTCTCAGCTGCAAGGTCAATATTAACAGACAGCTGGTCACCAATTGCAAACCCGGCCCAGGCTTCGGTTATGAATGAGTATGATTCTCCATTCAGCTGCTGGCGAAAATTTGTTTCTATACCTGTTCTTAATCCTGGAATAGCTTCCCATTGAGCGCCCAGGCTGGCGCCGAACCGCAACTGAGTGCGATCACGAAGCCCCGGGTTATTGATTAAGTCAGCCTCTGCAAAAACAAAAAACGCGGGAGCTGTTGGGCTGGATTGTGTCGCAGTCCCGGCACCAACGTTGAAGGAGAATTGATGACGAGCATTGGCATGTGCTCGTTGCCATTGAACATTAGTATGCCAAGAAACCGGCTTGAAAAATATTCCACGTGGTTCAAGGGATTCGATACTGAGGAGCGTGAATTGCTTCAAGAAAAATTTGTCAGCATCTGCATCATGAGCAACGCTGATTAGCGCCATTTCTATCGCGGCCTTATCATCGAACCCGGTACTTGGATCTCTGAAGTCGTGGTACGCAGGTCGAAAGCTCAACTCAGTAATAGTTGAACCTTCTCGATTATAGTGATGCTGGATACCAATACGAGAAGTTCCGTGGCCCGCATCAGGACTTGACGTTGGTTGTTCTATCAATGGGTTGGTCGACTTTATGCCAAGCTTGCTTCTACGAGACAAAATTGCGATTTCTCGAGGACTACTGCCCTTAGCGCTTGGATCTGTTTTCAGTCGCTTGTACCTTTCGTAGTCAGATAACAAGTCGAGTATGGCTGCTTGCTCTGGTGCACTCTTCTGCTTCAATGGTGCATCGATATTGTCAAGATCGGTCTTTAGGGCCTGCAGTGACAGGCTAACATCACTCTGGCCTAAGGCTGTTTGCCTGGCCCTGAGTGTGCGAATAGAGGAGGGTACAAACCGAGGTGGTTTGGATAGTTGGTGCTCGTCCAGTTTACGAATGGTATCTACCGGGATGGTCCACCATTCGAATTCTTCCGTGAGTGGTTTATCGGGAAAAGCTACCTCAAGCAACGACAGTAAATGATACGAACAATTTTCGCTAAAGAAGTAATAGTCAAAGTGACTGATGAGCATTTCGTAGGCGTGTCGTAAAACCAGATCAACGGCAGGTTTATCCAGTGTCAGTTCGTACTCCCAGGTATCTCGGTTTTCGATCTGGCCATATTCACGTAACTTGATGTGATAGGGGAGTAATCGGAAACGCCCTTCAAAACCGCCGTTTAAGCCTTTTAGCGCATAGGCTGTACCGGAGACTTCGGGAGGTACATCGGCTGCGAAATTAAGACTCATATTGAGTAATCTGGATTCAGCACGCTGATCTTTTTTATCGATGCGTAATAGAGTATGGCCAAATGCCGAAGACGGGCTATTCGGGTGGGCTGTTGGAAATACCAAGGTCAGCACTTCAGCATCCAGAAACTCAACATAGCGCTCGAACTCAATGCAATCCTGAGGCGGTATGAGTGAGGCCAAATTCGGTAACTGTTCTGCCAACCAGACGCGTCGGGCTACAAATCTGCAGTGGGCTGTCAGTCTCAATGGCGGCTTTGCTTGATTTGAGAACAGGGCCGCCAATGTGGCGTTGAGTTCCACGTCAGGGGAGCGTTTACCGGCATTTGACATGAAAAAATGTGGTGAATCGACTTGGCTTAGCCAACTGCTTTTTGATTCGCGCTTATAGTGAATGAATGCAAGCCATTGTGGCTGTGCACTCAATTGTTTCGCGTTTGCTGCAGCTATGAGACGCTGTAATGCGCCGTCTTGGCCACTGGCCTGGCTAAGCTCGACTGCTTCGTCATAGAGCCCCAGGTCGGCTGCTTCTTGCCAGGTTGAATAAGACTGTGCAGGGTCACTTGTCGTCGCTAGCGCCGGTGAGCTAATAATGCAAAGAACAAAGGCATTAAACAGAAGAATTAATTCAAAGGTTTTTGGCACAGCACGCATTATTGTTTGTAAGCAAGAGGTGTTTTTTTGTCGTCTTGGGTTGTAGTTTAATTCGATTCATCGTCAACGAATAAGACAATCAGGATGGTAAGGTGTCTTTGCGAATACGTACTGGAGTACTTCGAGCAAAGACTGGAAGTACTTCCCCATCTGGGAAGTACTTCCACATGACCAGGAAACTAGTTGATCGCGTACTTGGCCAGATTGCTGTCATTCAGCATCGCGGTTTCGATAGTGTCAATAACGCCTTTAGCATCACCATTGCTCAGGAAGAGTTGGTCGAAATTATCCTGAGTCACTTTTCGAAAAGCATTAAGGTCTTCATCTGCAATGCCCATCAGGTCAGCCAAAACATTTAAATAGTCACCACCACCTTGAGCTGCTTCGGTGGAGAGTTGGTCCATATTTCTGGCAACAAATATCTCAGTTGCCTGGTCGTTCTGCACTGTTTGTGTCGGGTCGCAGCCCATGATTCCACCACCGGTGGTCATGAAGAATGTATTGGGAATGGGGAAAACATTGAAGATACTCGCGGCGATATTGGCACCCTTTCCGTCCTTTCCTTCCATAATAACGGAGCCAAGTCCACAGCCAGCGCCGGTGTTTTCTGCATGGGCAAGCGGCATGACTGAGAGGAGCACAACTACGCTGCTAACGATTAGCTTTTTCATGATGACAGTCTCCTTATGATCCGCTGGTGAGCAGGCTGTACTTCGAAAGGGTTGGGTCAGCAGATAAAGTGCTGTCCAGTTTTTGCAGCCAAACTTGATGATCAGAAGCATTAGTGCCTCCAAACAGCTCGTCGTAGTTTACTTGCGCAAGGGCGTAGAAACGCTCGGTATCGGTATCTTGAATTTGCATGATTGACGCAAGGGATTGCAAATGGTCACCGCCACCTTGGGCCGCATCACGGGCAATGTTGTCGAAATTGCTAGCAACGAAAACGTTACGCTGGAATTCTGCGGTAACAACTGTCTCGCCGTTGCATCCGAGGCTATCAAAAGACAGACCGAACAGTTGGTTGTAGGTTGAACCGTTAGTTGTCGCTGCCATTACATGCGCAGCAAGCCCCGATTGTCCAGCGAAAACTTGCTGGCCAAACCCACAGCCAGGCCCGCTGTCTGCGATGGTTACTCCCGAGGATGCCATCATAATTGGCACCAGGAGCAAGTGTAGTTTGCTTTTCATTTGCGTACGTATCCCTTTATTTTGATTAAGCACGAGACACCATAATTCACTAGACAATAGTGTGTGTCAACTTATCACTATAGTATTTTTTATGAAGTAGGTTTGCTGCAACTGACTGTAATGGTCATGCGCAATTGTCGTCACATTGATGGCGATCTATAATGCGACAGTGGAGCCGCCGTATTTCACTGCTCCTGCATAATCGGATTATTGGTACGCGTTAATCCAGGCCAGCCCATCGTTAGTGCTGCCATTGCGTGGCTTATATTCTGCACCCAAGTATCCGTCCCAGCCCATTGCATCTATGGCTGAGAGCAGGTTGGGGTAGTGGACTTCGCCTAAGTCAGGTTCTCCTCGATCTGGCACGGCTGCAAATTGAATATGACCGATCGATGCAAGATTTGCTTCGAGTCTGCGAGTCAAGTCACCTTGCATGATTTGAAGGTGGTAACAATCAAACATGACTTTGATATTGTCCTCGCCTACAGCTTCTAGCGTTTTTATCGCAGAATCCAGGTTGTTTAGATGATAACCGGGTGCATCAAAATGATTTAGCGGTTCAATGAGAATTTGTACACCGTGCTTTGCGGCTAGTTGGCAGGCGAAAGCCAGATTTTCGCAAAAGGTGTTTTCTGCCGCAGCTCCCTGGTCTGTGAAACCAGCCATGACGTGTACGTTCTTACACTGAATAGCTGCTGCGTATTCTACTGCTTCTTCGATATAGGCCCGAGCTTCGCTCTCTCTGCCGAAAACGGCGGAAAGTCCGTTGTCGCCAGCTTCCACATTACCGCGTTGAGTATTCAAACCTACCATGGGCAGGTTGGTTTCACTAATTGCCGCTTTGACTTTGGCACTGTCTATGGCGTACGGGAAGTGGCATTCCACACCATGAAAGCCGGCTGCGGCGGCTGCATGAATGGCTTCAGGTAAATCAAGTTCAGTCCAAAGGAATCCTAGGTTTGCAGAGAGTCGTATCATTGGAGAAAGTTGGTCTAGGTGAGATGGGAAACAAAATAATAACGCCAATGTGCAATGAGTCGTCGTTTTTTATGCCTGCAGAACGGCCTAAAGTGAAGGATTCGTGCGTATTTTTTTAGGCGCTGCTAAGGATTCTCTTAAAATAACCTCAGTGGCAAATTCGATACTCGGTGGACGCACACCACTAGAGAGCAATTCCATCAACAATTTGGCAGCCATTTTGCCCATTCTTCTTTGAGGGACACGTACCGTTGTAAGAGGAGGGGAGACAGCGGAAGCAAGACTGATATCGTCAAAGCCTGTCACCGAAACATCCTCCGGCACTCTCAATCCAATTTTTTGTGCACGAAGAATTGCGCCCACCGCAAGGACATCATTCCCACATACAATGGCCGTGGGTGCGTCTGGTGAATTCATCAAATCCTCCAACGCATTACTTCCTTGTTCCAGTGAGTAGCCTGTCTCTATAACGCGAGGTAATCTTGGGTTATTGCCAATATTAGACAGCGCCTGTTTTACGCCTTGAATTCGCGCACCCGCTCGATCATTGCCGGTGGAATACCCTGCGATCATATCAATGCGTTGATGTCCAAATTCAAGTACCTTTTTCGTCATCTCATAGGCGGCTTTTTTGTTGTCGAATCCTGCGAATACTCGAGACTCGTCGGCCTCAAAAGACCAGGTGATTACATAAGGGATGTTTCTCAATGCAAGAAAATCAGTGGTTTCTGCAGGCCGGGCAGCACCAATGAGCAAAAGCCCGTCGGCTCCGTGTGCAACAAGGGAGCGAATTTGGCGTAGCTCGTGATCAGAGTCGTAGCCTGTACTGGATACCAGCGTAATAATTCCCGCCGCTGAAAGCGCTTCTTGAAAGGCCTGCAATCCGCTGGCAAACATCGAATTGTCCATCGTGGGAATTATTGCCCCAACGGTATTGCTGCGTTTGGTGGCAAGCACCTTTCCACCAAAGTTAGTTGTAAAGCCCAATTCCTGAATGACTTGCTCAATACGCTCACGGGTGTCTTTTGCCACCTTGTGAGGTTCGTTGATTGAGCGGGAAATAGTAGCCGTTGAGACGTTTGCTGCGCGAGCAACATCTTCAAGTGTCGGATTGTTGGTTCTAATCATTTGGGCCGCTGAGTTTCAATTTTTACACCCGATCGCCAAAAGCGAGTATCGACAACAGACGTATGCCGTCGGTTGGCATGACGAATTTGTATAGCGTGAACTATATATGTAAGCGCTTTCACCTGCTTATGTAAGCGCTTGCATATATGAATGTAAGCGCATACACCTGTGCCCAGCACACTTGAAATTAATTCGAAAGGCCAAAAAGCCATTGGAGGTAGCCCATGAATAGCATCCAATTGATGTCGCTTGTCACGGTTTGCTTTTTTGGTATCTACATTTTTGATGTGGTATCTGGAGCCCTTTGGGGCACCGAATTCCTATCAGACGTTGCCTCAGCCATTTTGTTAGTAGTGACCAGTGTGTGTTTTACATCGGTGATTCTGGGTTTCGAAAAAAAGCGAGAAAGAGAAATCCAACCCCGCCAAACCTACATAGCCCACCACTTTAGTAAAACTTGGAGTAGTCACAATGAATCCTGATGACGGTAACGAAGAGCGTAACTCGGCAGAGCGGCGTAATTTTCTCAAACTCACCAGTGTTGGCGCTTTTACAGCAGCCATGGTTGTCAGTGCAGCTGGCACTCTGGCATCTGGATCAGCAGTAGCGCAGACCGCCAATGAAGAAAAATCTCGCGAGAAGGCGGCTGATCACACCATGGTGATAGCAACTGCCTACGTATTAGGTGCATCGCGCAGCTATCCAATTATGCAATTTTATCTGAAAGAAAACATTCAGAACGCTACTAACGGCAAGGTCTACGTAAAGCTTGCGCCGGTTGGTCAACTGGGTGCTGATGGTGCACTGGTTCAGAAGGTACAAGGTGGAACTATTCAGGCTGCGCAGCATTCACTGTCTAACTTCGCACCGTTCGCGCCTGCAATTGATCTGATCAATCTGCCGTATTTCTGTGGAGCAAATCAGCGCTTCGTTAACCTCGTTAACTCCGAGCAGTGGAGCACTGAAGTTCATCCAAAGGTTGAAGCAAAGGGCTTCAAAGTTATGTTCTATGTAGCCATTGATCCACGTGGTGTAGCGGTACGAAAAGGTGGTGCAGGCGCCGTACTGGCACCTAGCGATCTTGATGGAGTCAAGTTTCGAGTTTCAGGTTCAAAGATGTTGCAGCAATACTACAAAATGGTGGGAGCCAACCCTACGCCAGTTGCTTGGGGTGAAACACCGTCAGCGATCAAGCAAGGTGTAGCCGATGCCCTGGATCCTTCAGTGGGTACACTGTATGTCTTTGGTTTCAAGGATATCTTAAGCCATGTGACTTTCACTCAGGCCGTTCCGGATAGCCAGGTATTTTCTTGCAACCTAGAGTGGTTCAATTCGCTACCGGCTGATGTTCAAGCAGGCATTGAATTTGACTCCGACATGACTGCTCATCAAAACTTGGCTAAAGTTCCATCAGCGCGGGCCTATGCAATGTCAGAACTGACAAAAGCGGGCGTTGAATTCCATTCACTTAGCGATGATCAATTGGCACTGTGGAAAGATGCCGGTGGCTACCAGCGTCCTGAGTGGGACGAGTTCAAAGTAGAGCTTGCAGGGTCGATGGATGTCTTCAATAAGCTCGAAGAAGGTGCGAATACCTCAAGTCGCTATTACGTACATGATGCTTAAATAGTCTGGCATGTCGGGCCAAGTCTGGCCCGACATTTTCGTCAACTTGAAGGAGGCTCTATGAAATCCTTTCTGCGTGGATTGGCGCATCCGCTGCAGTTAAGGAGCGTGCGCACATACGCATCGACGTGCTCTACCACTACGTTGGGCCTCGGGTAAAGGCTTTGATTTATATGTATGGCGATATAGTCATGCTTGTCATTGCTGGATTCGCTCTGTACTGGTTGTTCGAGACAGTCGCTGTGAGTTGGGAATTCGGATCGGTAACTGACGGGCTCAGGGTGTCGAAAGTCTGGTTTCTAATGGCAGTTCCCGTAGGTTTTGCTCTGGTTGTTTTTAGACTTCTTCAATCATTAAAACGTGACTTTAGTGATTTGTCCGCCGGCAGACCGGTTTTAGAAGGCAACAAAATGTTTGATTGAGGGATTTCTATGCTTTGGCAAAATGTACAAGCGGCAACCGTAGAACTCACCTGGTCATTTTACGGGCCAGTGCTGATATTCGTGTTGTTTTGCGCTCTTGGAGTGCCCGTTTGGGCCGCAATTGGTGCCTGTGCAGTTGCCATGTTGATGTTGTCCGATGTGTTGCCCTATCACTGCTGGGTGAGTCCCTGTTTTGTGCATCGATGCGTTTGCGCTAACGGCTGTGCCATTGTTTATCCTCACCGGTGATGCTTTAGTTAGGACTGGTCTTAGTCGAAAATTTCTGGATGTTGCCGAAGCGCTAACCTGTTGGGCGAAAGGTGGGTTTGGCTCAGCAACCGTATTGGTGTGCGGCATGTTTTCAGCTATATCCGGCTCGGATGCGGCGGGTGCTGCAGCGGTTGGTCGTATGACTATCGATCGATTAGTTGAAAGCGGGTATCCGCGTCCTTACGCCTGTCGTTTTCTGGTTCTGTATTAGTTATTTCGCTTAACGATAGCGTCGTATCCAGCGAATAGCTTGCAATGAGAGAGTCGCTGGATTCTTTAATTAACGAGATATTGTCGCCGTCAAAATTCTCGTCAATAAACTCACCGAGATCACCGTAAATCAACAACGCCAAATCGTCACATTGTTTGTTGTCCAAGGTGTCGCAATTAAGGTAGCAATTGTCTTCTTCGCTGTCATATTCCTCCGTCAAATAACAACCGTTCGCATCAGTTTTATCATCTGTATTTTCGGAATCATGGCGAGGGCTAGAAGCGCAAGCAGCAGCTGTGAGGGTGAACAAGGTAAGTACTAAGAGCAAGCGTGGACACATGGAGTTCAGATCAAATAATCGTTCAGAATTCTAGGTTCTTCAAGGCGATTTCGCGCATTTGTGTCAACGTCATTGTGGGTGTTATCGCTTCGGGGCTAATGTGAATGTGTATGAGAGCCGGGCCGTCTGCATGAAGTGCATTTTTAAGCGCCGCTGGAAATTCGTGTGTTTGGTGTACGGTGGCGCTAAATGCACCGTAAGATTTTGCCAGGGCGGCGAAATCTGGATTGAGTAGAGTTGTGGCTGAAACTCTCCCAGGAAACGTTTTTTCCTGATGCATTCGAATGGTTCCGTACATTCCATTGTCAACAATAATGACGATGATGGCAGCTTTTTCTTGCATCGCCGTGCCGAACTCTTGCATGGTCATCTGGAAGCATCCATCTCCTGCAAACGCGACTACTGTTCTCTCGGGGTAGGCTAATTTGGCAGCAATGGCGGCGGGCAGGCCGTATCCCATAGATCCTGAGGTTGGAGCGACTTGTGAACCGAAGGTTGTGAACTTCCAGAAGCGGTGAATCCAACTGGCATAGTTACCAGCTCCGTTGGTCAGAATTGCATCGCGTGGCAGCGTATTCAGTAACGTTTGCATAACGCACGCAAGTTGCACATTGCCAGGAGTGGTTACTGATAATGCCGACCAGGTTTCGTAGCTTGCATGCGACTCGTTAATCAGTGACTCTCGAGGTTTTGTGTGTTCGGGTGAGGGCAGTGCGGCAAACTGGTGAGCAAAGGCTTCCGGGCTTGCGTGAATGGCAAGTGATGATTGATAGACGCGTCCTAGTTCTTCGGCTCCAGGGTAGATGTGAACCAGTGTTTGACTCGGTTTTGGCACCGTTAACAATTCATAGTTCTGGGACGGTACCTCTGAAAATCTGCCGCCCACCAGCATGACTAAATCGGCTTGTTCTATCTGTCGCTTTAGATCAGGGTTAATACCGAGCCCCACGTCGCCTGCGTAATTTGCATGGGTGTGATCAAACAGCATCTGACGTCTGAAGGAGCAGGCAACCGGTAGCTGCCAAGTTTCAGCGATAGCTTGCATGGCTTTCACGCTGGAATCGCTCCATCGTGACCCACCAAGAATGGCAATAGGGCGCTCGGCCGCAGAGATCATTCGGGATAGCTGAACAAGATCTTGAGGCCCTGGGTGCGTCTCCACTTGTTTCCATGGCTGGACGTGAGTGAAGGAGGCTAAGGCACTGAGAGTGGATTCCGGGAGCGCAAGCGCGACAGGGCCTGGTCGCCCCGAGGTTGCGATGTGAAAGGCTCTTGAGACCATTTCGTTGATCCGAGACGGGTCGTCAATTTCCGCTACCCATTTAACCGACTTCCCGAGAAATTGCCGGTAATCTACTTCCTGAAACCCCTCACGCTCGCGAATATCCGCACTGATTTGTCCAATAAATAGAATCATAGGTGACGAGTCCTGCAACGCTACATGCAGGCCAGATGTGGCGTTGGTGGCACCTGGGCCGCGCGTAACGAAACAGATTCCCGGTTTGCCCGTAAGCTTTCCCCACGCCTCAGCCATCATTGCAGCTCCACCTTCATGCCTACAAACGGTGTTTTGAATGTTGCTGTCGTACAGCGCGTCCAGTACCGGTAAGTAGCTCTCGCCCGGAACGCAAAATACGCGTTCTGTACCATGCGTCTGCAAGGCCTTTACCAGGAGTTGACCGCCAGTGAGTTGATCCATAAAGTCCGTAGGTTGGAAGAGCCTAAAGGCCAACTATAAGGCAATCGGTTAGCTGGAGGTTGGGAATAAGTGCCAGGTGAAATTCCAGAGCAGGCCAAAAAATTCGGACTGCGATAGAATGAGGGCGCATACAGCTGGATTGGCCAGTTGCTTCTCGCATAGATAGGTGTGTTCTCAATGTCACAGTCGGATTCCCACGAAATCAGTACCCATGATGCAGTCGATGACGAGCGTAATCGCTCTATCCTCATTTATGTCAATGGCAAGTTAAAACCGCGGGACCAGGCTACAGTTTCCGTGTATGACAGCGGTTTCATGCTCGGTGACGGCATGTGGGAAGGTATGCGACTTTATGATGGTGTGTGGGCTTTTTTTGATGAACATATGGATCGATTGTTCAACAGCTGTAAGGCCGTCTCTCTGGATATAGGCATGGATCGAGAGGGTATACGGCGGGCTATGGCTGAAACAGCCGCCGCTAACAATATGCATACAGACGTTCACTGCAGGTTAATGGTCACTCGGGGTATTAAGGACAAGCCTTTTCAACACCCAGCCTTGTCTACTTCTGGCCCCACGGTTGTCATTATCATGGAGCATTCAAAACCGTCGCCTGGTTTGCAAGGACAAGGTATTAGGCTAGCGACAGTTCCTCAGGTACGCGGTTTACCGATGTCCCAAGATGCAAAATACAACTCGCATTCAAAACTGAATTGCGTCATTGCTTGCCTTCAGGCTGAACAAGCGGGTGCGGACGAAGGGTTAATGCTTGATCCGCACGGATTTGTTAATACCACTAACGCCTGCAACTTTTTTATTGTGAGAAAAGGCTGCGTGTGGACATCAACAGGTG
>JBLHWG010000100.1:0-15112 GCA_047629055.1 Halioglobus sp. | reverse complement strand
TTCGTGCTGCCAGCAGCACTCTTTGTCATTAGCCTGGTTGTGTTTCCGCTGCTATTTGCGCTGTATATCTCTTTTACCGATTGGAATCTTGCGTCACCCAACGGACCACAGTTCAACGGCTGGGCAAATCTGATCCAGATGTGGAACGATGAGTTCTACTGGAACGCCTTGAAGAACATGGTCTACTACGTGTTGGCCGTGAGTGTGGAATACTTTATTGCGTTTGGCTTGGCGCTGTTACTGAATGCACAAATTCGTGCACGAAAATTCTTTCGAGTGGTGTTCCTGTTGCCACTCATGCTGAGCCCTGTAGCCGTGTCTTGGATGATAGGCAAATCCATGCTCGAAGTTCGCTTTGGCCCCATTTCACGCATGCTGCGCGAATTCGGAGTCGAGCCAAGTTTTTTTGGTACACCTGAAATAGCGCGTTTTATGATTATGGCAATGGATGCCTGGACCTTCATTCCTTTTATGATGATCATGCTGCTAGCAGGTCTTCAGGCCTTGCCAAAAGAGGTGATCGAAGCTTCCAAAGTCGATGGCGCAACAGGTTGGCAGAGCTTCAAGGAAGTCATCTTTCCTTTGATGCTACCTGTATCTGTTACCGCTGTTGTCATACGGATAATTTTCAAACTTAAACTTGCTGACATCATTATCAACGTCACATCCGGCGGACCTGGAGGTGCTACTGACAGTGTTACCAGCTTTATATTCCGTGAGTATCGTGACCGCTCAAATGTAGGTTATGGAACGCTGTTGGCGATGATCTACCTGGTGCTTATCATAATTTTCGTCACACTACTTTTGAAGTTTGTGGGTCGATGGATGGAGCGGCGTGCATGAACGCGATCTTTAAAGATCACTCGGTAGACAGCCGGGTTAATAGAAAATGGTGGACTAGCAGAATCGCTATCTACGCAGCTCTTCTGATTTGGGCTGTGATCTGCCTTTTTCCAATTTTCTGGACACTTACCACCTCCTTTAAAATGGCACCTGACGTGATGAAGGGCAACCTGATTCCCTGGTGGGATTTTACCCCGAGGTGGAAAGGCTGGGAGTCAATTGGCTTCTCACCGCGTCTCATCGGTGAGGTCTCAACGGTGCGGGAAGAATTTCTTAAACGGTTCTGGAATAGCACAGTTATTTCCGTATCGGCGTCGACGCTTGCGGTGGTATTAGGATCGCTTGCAGCCTACGGCTTGTCACGGTTTAACTACCGGTTCGGGTTCATGCGGAACTCCGACATCTCCTTCTTTTTCCTTAGCCAGATGATTTTGCCGCCTGTGGTTCTAGCTCTGCCGTTTCTGCTGCTCTATAAATCGTTGGCCTTACTCGACACGTGGGTAGGGTTGATCCTGCTGTATACCTTAATGGTGCTGCCGATTGTCATCTGGATTATGCGGGATCAATTTCAAGGTATCCCGGTTGAGCTTGAAGAGGCTGCCCTTGTTGACGGTTTGGGGATATGGGGTGCGTTCTTTCAGATTGTGCTACCCATTGCTCTGCCGGGCATGGTTGCAGCTTTTATTTTGTCTCTGGTGTTGTGCTGGAATGAATACTTCTTTGCAGCACTCCTAACTTCGTCCAACGCCTCCACACTACCCGTGATGGTCGCCTCGCAAACAGGCTCGCAAGGCATCAACTGGTGGTCGATGGCGGCACTGTCCTCCGCTGCTATTCTGCCGCTTGTAATCGTGGCCATCTTTTTGGAGAAATACATTATTAAGGGGATGGCCGCAGGCGCGGTTAAATAGCGTTATTCCATAATCTTAAGGTCACCGTTCACTTGCCCTCCTTTCACTGAAGCTCTAGTGCTATGTCTTTTGTTTGTTCGTAGAGCCTGCGAAACAGTCTATGTGCTTTGTCTAACGTCGGGTTTGGCTGCGCGGTTATGCTTTGTGCCACTGGGTTCCAGGTTGCAATGTCTGCACGCGCAACCATCCCAACCGATAGCGCAGCCAGAAAGGCATCTCCGTAGCTCGCGCCTACCGTTTTGCCGCAAACAATCTGATCGATGCCAGTGATATCTGATGTGGCTTGTAACCAAATCGCGTTGTTTGTGCCACCGCCAACGGCCAGCAGACGTTTCGGGGTATGACCGAGTTCCGCAAAGGTATCTGTCACATGGCGTGTGCCGTGGGCGATGCCCTCGATTAAGGCGCGATAGATATCGCCGCGTGTATGTGTCAAGTTCAATCCAAACAGGGCACCGCGCGCATTGACGTTATGTATCGGTGTTCTTTCGCCTGAAAAATAGGGCAGCATCAGCAAGCCGTTAGCGCCCAGTGGTGATGTGTCAGCTTCCTTCGCCAGTGTCGCAAAAGCCTGTGCGGCATCCAGATCTTGCGCCAGTTGATCGCGGAACCAATGTGTGAGAGTACCAGACGTGGCCAGTCCGGCCATAGAGGCGTGTTCACCTTCAAAAAGCCAGGGTGCGTACCAGATGCGCGGGTCGGATATCTGCGTCACCGTACGCAAGATAATGAAAATCGTTGAGCCATACATCATCATCATGTCTCCAGGTTGATCAACACCGACCGACATCGCCTCCGCCGCCGCGTCGATGGTGCCTGCGGTAACCGGCGTGCCGGCTGCCAGACCGGTAAGAGACGCAGCTTTTGGGGTTATTTGGCCTGCAATCTCGTTCGACCACATCAGGCGTGGCAGTTTATCTAGCGCAATGATGTCGTCGGCCAAATCATCATTCCAGCTCTGTGTGGCAACATCGTACAGCGGTGAGAAATTCGCTGCGGTGTAGTGATCGATCACCACCTCATCGGTTAAGCGCTGCACCAAAAAACTGGTGGAGGTCAGTATGTGAGCAGTCTGCGCGTATATTTCGGGGCGCTGACGTTTTAGCCAAAGAATTTTTGGCCCGACCGATTGCGACGTTAAGGCGTTGCCGCAGCGCGCAATGATCGCATCTTCACCAATGCGATCGGTCAGCTCACGAACTTCAGCCTCTGCGCGCCCATCAACGCCATAGAGCACGCCGTTCATCAGTGGCGCACCTCCGCTATCGACTGGCAGCATACAAGGCCCTATGGCGCTGCAGGCGACCGCTTTGATTTCTGTGGGGTCTATGGCGCTGTCGCGCAGAAGCGCCTGGCAGACATACACGAAGTCTCCCCACCAATCCTCTTCGGGCTGGTGTTCTGCCCAGCCCGGTTCTGGCACGAGCATTTTGTGTCCACGGGCAGCCTGAGCGTGGATAACTCCGGTTTCATCGACCAGCACACCTTTGGTCTCATAGGTGCCAATATCAATGCCAAGTGTATAGACCATCAGGTGTAATCATCCCGGTTCAGAGAGAAGTCTGGGCCGATGCTGCCCAACGCGACGTCCAGCAACTTAGCAAGTGCAACAAGGTCTGACAGGTCGCATACCTCACGCGCCGAATGTGAATAACGCATCGGGAACCCCATATCGATAGACGCAACCCCACGGCCAACTAACTGCACATAAGAGAGATCTGTGAGAATTCCCGTTTGCGCGCTGCGCTGCAGAGGAATGGCATGAGCTTCGGCCGTTGTCTCAAACAGATTAACCATTGCCGGATGTGGAATCACGCCATTCAATGTACCGCGCCCATGAAATGAATAAAGGCTCATACCCGGCCCGCCACCCAGCACCATGTCACCCTTAGCTGCCATGTCGGGCGTGTCAGTCGCGAGCATTAAATCCAGTTGGATAGCAATGTCAGGCTGAAGTTGTTGGGCTAACGGTTGTGCACCACGAAGATTAAATTCTTCGAGCACAGTGTAAGCAAGATGCACGGGTGGGCCACCCTTACGTGTACTTAAGAGTCGCGCCACTTCAAGCAACACGGCACAGCCGGCGCGGTCATCAACACTGGTGCCGACAACTCGGTTATCACCTAATTCTGCAGCCTGTGGTGCATAAACAACCGCGCAGCCAATTCGAATACCAGCAGCTTCAACTTCAGCAGCAGATGTGAATCCAGCATCCACAGTGAGCTCGGCGTAAGGTACTACTTGGTATTTCTCAGTGGCAGTCGTGGCATGGTGGCTTTTGTTGCTGATGATCGCAGAGACGTCTCTACCTTCACCGACACAGATCAATACATCTTGCGCTGCCAGTGCGCGCTCTGGCACACCACCCAAACGTTCCAGGCGGATCGAGCCATCGGCTTCGATACGACGTACGATAAAGCCCAGTTGATCCATGTGCGTGAAGAGCATAACGCTGGGTCCCTCACCGGGAAAGTGCGCGCACAGGTTGCCAAGACAGTCAGTCTCGGTGGCAATACCAAGGGTGTCCAGACGGTTGCGCAAAGCGCGACGCACGCGATCCTCATGGCCAGAGAGACCTGGCACCAACATCAAATCCATCAGGTCTTTTTTAATGCGATCTTTCATGCGCGAGCCTTTTTTGCTCGCTGCATGAAGTCCATCGCACGATCCGGATCGATTGCGTTCCAGGTATCGCCATCAATCTTGAGTGAAGATCCAACAATGCAACCGTCTGCAACCGATAAAACATCGGCGACTGTTTCGTGCTTCACGCCGGTGTTCGCCATCACAGCTATATCGGGCAGGACGTCTTTTACCGCCTGCAGATCAGAGAGTGCTGCGGCTTCGCCGGTGATCTGACCAGACACCAGAACAGCGTCGGGAATCGAGGAAAACACAGCACTGCGAGCACGATCCGGCAACGAGCGCTGGTCCAGCGAGTGTGCGAATTCTGCGGAGATGTTATAGAGCATCGCCATGTCGGGGCGGCCGAGTCTACTTCGATAGCGCATCGCTTTGCCGGCATCAGGATTCCATGGCCCCATATCAGATGCATAGGTACCCGTGAAAATCTCACGTATAAACGACGCACCCGTCGCCGCAGCCAAAGCGACAGACGACATTGGATCCCAAAGTACATTGACCCCAAACGGCACGGTGATTTCTGCTTTTAACTGTCCGATGATTGCAGCCATGGTTGCAGTCGAGGCCGTATCGACGTCAAACTCGTAGGGGCGATCGTTTTCATTGCCAAACATCACGGCATCAAAACCAGCGCTCTGAAGTGCTAACAAATCCTTTCGCGCAGCGGCGACCAGATCAAGTGCGGGATCAAACAATGGCGTACCGGGCAATGCCCCGATATGTACCATGGCGATTACCGGCTTGGCGTTGTTAAATACTCGCTTGAAATTCTCTGTCACATCAGTCTCCACAATTCGGCGTACGGCCACCGCCCCTTCGCACATAGGGAATTTAAGGTAAAGTAAAGCTGCGAAAGGAGGCAATATGACTTTGAAGATACGACACTGGGACAGGCTTGGCAACGGCGGGCTGACATTCACTGAACTTGGCTTTGGTACCGCCCCCCTGGGCAATCTCTACAAGGCAATTTCGGACGAGGATGCACGCGCAACACTTGACGCGGCCTGGGCTGGCGGTGTGCGCTACTTTGATACTGCACCCTTGTACGGTTTGGGCTTGTCTGAGACGCGGCTCAACTCATTCTTACGGGATAAACCCCGTGACCAATACGTGCTCTCTACAAAGGTGGGGCGCTTGATCCAGCCTTGCGCACCTGAACATCGTGCAGGTGCTGGCAAGTGGTTCGATGTCCCCTGCCGACGTGAAAACTACGACTACAGCTATGACGGTGTCATGCGCTCGTTTGAACATTCATTTTCGCGGTTGGGTGTAGATCGCATTGATATCCTCTATGTCCATGACCTGTGTATGTTCTCGCACGGATCGAAAGAAGCCTCCGACATGCGGATCAATGAGTTCTTTGCTGGACGCGGTTACGAAGCCCTGATCTCTCTTAGAGATCAGGGACTAATACGTGCTATTGGCGGCGGTACCAATGAATGGGAGGTCTGCCAGACACTTGCCGAACGAGGTGATTTTGATCTGTTCCTGTTAGCCGGTCGTTACACACTGCTTGAGCAGAAAGCGCTCGATAGCTTCCTGCCGCTGTGCGATACACGCGGCATCGGGATTGTCTCAGGCGGGCCATATAATTCCGGCATTCTTGCCAGTGGTGCCAAACCCGGCGCCTTCTATAACTATGAGCCAGCCCCTCAGGACATTATCACCCGAGTGAATGCTATTGAGGCTGTTTGTCAGGATCACGGCGTGCGTATGGTGGACGCAGCGTTCCAGTTTCCACTGCTGCACCCGACACATGTCGCAGTGATTCCGGGCGGGCAAAGCGTAGCTGAAACACACAGTAATCTGCAAGCCGCGCAAGCCGAAATTCCGATGGCTCTTTGGACAGACTTGCAGTCACAAGGTCTTTTGTCTGAGAAGGCCCCCCTATGAACTCTAGTTTAGCGACAACTCCATTCTGCAGTCGGACTTTGCCCTCTCCAAACAATACAGACCTGAAAATTATTTGCTTGTATTATTTAGTAACTGATTAAAGACAAGGATTCTCAGCCTGATCAAATCCTGGCGCTATCGCATTCAGATCTGACCAACTACCGGCGAGCGATGCACCACCAAGAGTGACAGCGCAAGACTCAGGTATCCATATGTTATTTGATCCTACTACCCAACGAAATTCATCTTTGTCGTCTCTTGCGAAAACGTAACCATCGGCTGGCTCATCAACATCATCGTTGCCCGGAGAAGCTCCGTTACAAGGATCTGATGCCTGATCAAAACCTGGGGCAACATCATTAAGGTCGCTCCAGGTTCCTGATTGAGTGGCACCGCCAAGACTCGCAGCACAGTCGCTGTTTATCCAGATATTGTTAGTTCCAATCACCCAACGAAATTCTGACTTATCAGTTCTGGCGAACACATAGCCGTCAGCCGCTACCGGTGGTGTGCCACCATCGACAACAGGAGGGGGAGTTGTTCCGTTGCACGGATCGGCAGCCTGATCAAAGCCTGGTGCAATCGCATTGAGATCACTCCAAGTGCCCGTTTGAGTGGCACCACCGAGACTAGCAGCACAGCCGCTACTTATCCAGATATTGTTAGTTCCACTCACCCAACGGAATTCATCCTTGTCGTCTCTGGCGAAAACGAAACCATCACCTGGCACGTCAACACCACCGTTGCCTGAAGAAGCTCCGTTGCAAGGATCTGATGCCTGATCAAAACCTGGCGCAACATCGTTAAGATCGCTCCAAGTTCCTGATTGAGTCGCACCACCGAGACTCGCAGCACAGACGCTGTTTATCCAGATATTGTTAGCTCCACTCACCCAACGAAATTCCGACTTATCAGTTCTGGCGAACACATAGCCCTCAGCCGTTACAGGTTCATTAATAGGGTCATCGTCTCGCGGAATAGCGACTACGCTTGAGACGCCTAACAGTGTATAGCTCGCTTCGGTGAAGCCAAATACCACGACATGATATTCAGTGTTGGCAAGCGTATCGCAGTCATCTAATGTGGAAACAGCACTATACCGCTCGGAGGTACAAAAGGCATCTTGCGGATCCAGACTGGCGACTAAAGACACCAGAAGGTCAGCATCTCCTGAGTCTGAATTCAGCTGAATGGACTGAACGCCTGTGACCGTATAAGTGTGATATTCGCCTAGCAAAATTGTCCGCTCCACAGCTTGATCAGGGCTGAGCTGTCCTTGTTCGGAGATCGTGGTTTCGGGGCTGGTATCGGTAACCACACTCGCCACTAGTGAAAATTCAGATGCAGTAAAACCAATAGTAAGCAAATAGACACGACCAACATCAGAGGGCACGTTGCAACTATCAGTTGTAGATTCTGACGGCGCCAGTACAGATGCGCAAATCAGATTTGAACTTTCAAATACCGATGAATTAAACACGTATAGATCGGCATCCCCGCTAAGAGACTCCAATTCAATCAGATTCGCGCCATCGATCTCATACACCGCACGCCCACCTTCGAGCAGCGAACCAAGGACAGGAGAATTCAGCGATAAATTTATGGCGTCAATTTCCAGCTCCGGGTTGATTGAATCTCCGGTAGCTTCCAGCCTAAACGTAGAGGCACTAAAACCGAACACTTGCACGAATATTCTTCCGTTTTGGAATATCTCGCAAACGTCCGAGGCGGAACGATTAGACGATGAGCAAATCTCTGCCGACAAGGCCTCATCACCGTAGATGGTCAGATCCGCATCACCTGACAATGTATCTAATGCAATATTACCGGCATCGATAACTTCATACGTCAACGATTCGCCCTGAGCTAACTCACCGCTGATGGGTGAACCTAATGTCAATTGAATAAATAGCTGAGGGTTGGATTGACTGCCGTCACTGCGGATAGGTAGGGTCGGTGTATTCTCTGCAAAATACTCCATGCTATCTGCATTCCCTATCGCCCTGTTAGGATCTGAACTGGCAAGTGCTTGCGCCCCAAGTTGGCCGTATGCATGATCATCGGTTCCACCAAGAATCGTAAAGTGCGAGAGTTCATGAATAATCGTACCCGCGCGTGAGTCGGTTCCATCAATATTTGCTGCAACAAAGGCTGGGCAAAGAAATATGTTGTAGGGTCGCGATGGGTAAACATAAGCGAATACTCCAGCCTCCTCGCACCGGCAGTCAAAACGAATCTTCGCTTGTGCCAAAGCCTGGCCAATGTCTTGATATTGTGACAGGACCTGATCAAATCGTGTATCTGTGTAAGCGCCAAACCAGGTGTTGTAGCGAGGGGATGCGGCTTTCTCGTCATCTGCAAGGCCACTTAAATCAGCGGTAGCTGTGTTTACCATTTGTTCGGCAACCACCGCGGCGGCTTGTATGGCAGTTTGCTGCCCCACTGAACAATTCTCATAAATTGGCGGTAATATGCGCACAGTTGGACTCAGCGCGTCAAGTTGTCTGGGGTAAAGGTCAATCATCACACCGGCTGATTGAATTTTTGCTAACGCCAGGTCGTTTAAGAATCCGACCTTTCGAGCCCGCAAATCAAAATCCGACGGTGCTGTGGCATCGGTGTAGTGAAAGTCACCGGTAAATTTAACCGCATGGGAGCCCGTGGCTTGAATTTGATAGTGCTCATTCAAGACAACCTCCGTGCTAACTGTTGCACCTGGTTGCAACAAGAGAAAATGGCTGGATTCAGGACTGGCGCGCTTAATTTCACGCCCCACATACTCAGCAGTTTCTAATAATGGCCAGTTTTTAGTTAGACGTTTAATACGAAAAACGTTACTGGATAAGGTGGACTCAAAGGGCGTATCCCACCGCAGGATAGATAAGGGCACAGAACCCGAGTTAGTCAGATTGACTCTAATAGTACTGTTTGAATCACCAGCTTCCAGGACTACCTGGAGTGGCTCCGCCTGCGCAACCGTCATAAATGCACCGACTGTAGTCGCCAGCAGAGATGCAAACAAAAACCGCAATATATGATTGATCATACTAATAATATCCCTATACGCACTTAAGAGTTAGTGCATCGATATTGGCGACACGGCCAACATTTTCACGCCCACCGTGTAGTCACATTACATTGCAAACGCAACATCCAATCTGCGAAGAAAGACTACCATAACCCTTTTCTTCATGCTCTCAGCCGTGCCGGTTTCGCATCCCTAGATGCAGTCACAAGGTTTTTTGTCTTAGAAGGGCCTCTATGACAATTGATGTACCGAGCCCTACATTCCAGTGTCTCTAGATTAGCAATGCATCTACTTCGGCGCGCGACGGCATCGACGGTGCGGTGCCAGCTCTGGTCACTGATATCCCCGCCACCGCACACGCAAAATGTGCGGCATCTACAGGGGTCCTTCCCTGCGCCAAAGCTGTTGCAAACCCACCATTGAACGCATCGCCAGCCCCCGTTGTTTCAACAACCTTGCCAGCCTGAACAGCGGGTATATGAACAGACTGATCCTTGTTATGTAACAGCGCACCTTGTTCGCCAAGCGTAATCAAGGCGGTTCCTACGCCTTTTTGAAGTAGCGCATCACCGGCTTTGCGCGCATCGTCGATAGTTACAACGTTAATACCCGTGTAGGCCTCAACCTCCGTTTCATTGGGCGTTACATAGTCACACAGCTTAAATACAGCATCGTCTATTGGTTCAGCGGGCGCTGTATTCAATATGGTGGTAACACCTGCTTGTTGTGCAATTTCAAGAGCACGCACAGCGGCATCACCTGGCTGCTCAAGTTGAGTCACAAACACATCCGCGCCTTCAATGACTGACCTCGCACCCTCGACAAAATCAGGGGTTATCGTTGACGCAGCACCGGGGCAGACGATAATTGCGTTGTCACCTGTATTTTCATCGATAAAGATATACGCAGAACCTGTGTAGCTGTCGTGTAGGTGTTCTATGTGTGTTGAAATACCTTCAACTTCATACAGTTTCAAAGCCATGTCAGAGAATGCATCCTGACCGAGCCGAGTGATAAAAGAGACATCTGCACCACATCGAGCGGCCGCCACCGCCTGGTTAGACCCTTTGCCTCCGGGGCCTAACGCAAAGCTTGAACCCAGTATGGTTTCACCCATCTTGGGTTGTCGCGTGGCGCGGTAAGCAGCATCGGCCACGAACACACCGAGTATGGCAACGCGGCCAGCACGTTTATTGTTTTTAAGATCAGGCATCGGGCGGTATTACTCCTTTAGTAAACATAAAGCAGCCATAAAAACGACGTTCGCCAGTAGCGATAACGGCGTAGGCTTCTTTGGCTCGATCATAGAATGCAAAACGCTCCACTGACACCATAGGCCAGGGCTTTCCCTCTGCAGCATCAATGGCGCTTTGTACTTCAGTTTGCACAAGCGGGATTTCATTGGGTGAACCAACAATCTCCATACGTTGTGCCGCATCGTCAATGAATGAGTCCAGTGGCATGACCGATAGAATGGCTTCTGTTGCACGGGCAGCAGATACAGCGTCCATGCGCAACAACTTGCCGAGTGTGGTTTGCCTGGCGACAGAGTCGGCGGGGAAATTCGTGTCACAAACCACCAGATAGTCGCCATGGCCCATCGCACTCAATGCACAGAGTACATCGGTGTTTAGGAGTGGGTCCAGATTTTTAAGCATGGTTTTTCCTCAAAATATTGTAGTGAACTTGTTTCGACATTCGATATGAACAGACCACGACAGGCCAGTGCCGAAGTGGCAATACCACCAGAAATCAGTCAAGTCGTCAATATTAACCTTCTGATAGGCGTTATGATGGACTGTATACACTGAACTAGAGAGGTGCGGCATGAGCGCAAAAGCCAATCATCGCAACAAACGAATCAAACAGATAATTGAATTGATCGATTTAACCAACCTTGACGAAAATTGCGATCAAGCAGCGATTGAGAAGCTATGTGCTCAGTCAATCACTCCTATGGGCTCGGTTGCCGCTGTATGTATTTGGCCGGAGTTTATAAAGGACGCAAAGCAGCATCTTGGAGCTGCGTCTGCCATCAATATCGCCACTGTAATCAACTTTCCAGGTGGCTCTGAATCACAGCACTCGTGTACTGCACAGATAGAAAAAGCGCTAGGTGACGGCGCCACTGAAATAGACTATGTTATGCCTTACAGGCAACTACTAAACGGCAAAATCACTGAAGTAGAACTTGCTTTGAATTCCATTCGTGCCTGTGTGCCTGCCAGCATTCATTTGAAAGTCATATTGGAAACCGGAGAACTGAAGACGGCACAAAACATTAAGATGGCATCAGAATTGGCGATAGATTGTGGCGCTGACTTTATTAAGACATCTACCGGTAAAGTAGTAACTAATGCAACGCCTGAGACTGCCGCAATAATGCTTGATGTGATAGCCAAAAAGAACAGAGATATCGGATTCAAACCGGCCGGCGGAATTCGCACCGTCAACGATGCAGAAAAGTACCTGCAACTTGCGGAAGATAAACTGGGTGAAGCGTGGTTGAATGCAGCTCATTTTCGAATTGGTGCGTCCGGGTTGTTACAAGATGCACTGAACCTAGTTGAGCCAACATGAGTTGACAGAATCGTAGTTAACTAGTCAGTAACCTCCAAAAGTGTACAAATCAAGCACGAGGGATAATACGGGGCTGGGAGCAAACCGCAAACGAATTTGCAGATCTACCCCACAATACTTGCACCAAGTAGTTTAGAGATGGCATTACCCGTTTCAACCAGGGCTTTACGAGCATCTGTTCTTGATACCGATTCCGGATCGTTCAATCGTTTTATAAACGGTATAGTGAGAGCTGCTATCACATCTCCTGCATGGTCCTTAATGGGTACTGATATGTTCATCACACCCTCAATCACCATTGAGGGGCACTCACAATAATTTTTCTGCAGCATCATGGCACTACTGTCTTGGTATATTTTTCGTTGCGAACGTGTAGCTGACTTAAGATCGTTTTCCATGCGTAAACGATCATCGCCTGTGAAATAGGCGGTAAGCACTGCCCCTGAAGCCGTCTGAAAAATTGGAATTCGCGCGCCCAACCGCACAGAGGTAACGTTGTTACCCGGTGAATTGACTTGGGCAATGACCAATACATGTCTGTCGCTCAGAATCATTAAATGTGCTGACTGATTTATGCGCTGCGCTAAGCGTTGCATTGCTTCCCCTGCGATAGACGATATACGCCTGATAGGCGGGTGCTGATGCGAAACCTCAAACAGTTTGGTGGTTAGTGAATAGCGTTCCGTATGTGCGTCAAAGGCGACGTATTCGCGTTGCTCAAGCACCGCCAGCATTCTAAATATTTCACTAATTGAACGACCTAATGCCCGTGCAATATCCGACTTCTTTTGTGCTTGCGCCTCTTTGGCTAGGAACTCCAATATGTCCAATCCTTTGGACAGTGCAGGCGCACTGTATTTATCAATTTTCTTTTCATCGTTGCTCTGCATAGATCAGACTTGGATCGTAGCATTGCAGCTACATTGTGAATTCTGGTGGTGACGGTATCGGAGTCATCGGAGCCGCACTACTGGTATACGCAGCCTCAACCAACGCCATTGTATGCCATGCATCCTGCACAGAACTGACCAAATGCGCTTCTTCTCCGCTTGCGAAGCGCTGCAACTGGAGCATTCTGGCGACAAATGCATCTGGAAACCATTCACCCACAAGCTCTATCTGCTGCCAATCAGCATCACCGGTCTTGATCCATAATTCATCAGGCTCACCCTTGGGGTAATCCAGATTTACACCTAGCTTCATATAGGCTGCCCCTCGCGTACCACAGATACGAAATTCACAAGCCTGGAACTTGCGGCCAAAAGCATGATCGTGATTGATCGACAGATTGCAACGAATTTGATCGCCGTAGTCCAGGATGGCGGACGTACGGGTTTGCGACATTCGACTGGCAGGATGACCTATTGTGCGCGCATGGATGCCTTGTGGGTTACCCAGAATAGATCTGGCAAGATCCAGATAGTGTATGGAATGCAGGGAAATCTCTACCCGCGGTAGCCCTTCCAAAAACTTCCACAAATGCCAAGGAGTATCCAGTGCTAACCACGCGTCAAAATCCACCACATCACCGAGTAATCCCTGATCAATAGCCGATTTAAGTGCCAATGACATGGGTGCAAATCGCAATTGAAAATTTACAGCAGCCTTGAGCTGTCTCTCAGTGCACACCTTAAGTATTCGAGTGGCATCACCCAGGTCATTACCCATCGGCTTTTGAATCAAAGCAGGAGCACCTATCGGTAATTGACTCAGGATATCGATATGAACCGCTGGTGGTGTCGCCAGATCAAATATTACGTCATCATGATGTGTCGCTTGTTCAAGAGTTCGGTAGGAGATACATCCCCATTCGTTGGCTAGCTCCTTAGCCTTAGTATGGTCAGGATCGTAAATGCCTTTAACCGTTAGGCCCGCTTTCCTGTAAGCAGGAAGATGAGCATCTGCCACGATTGAGCCTGCACCAAAAATAACAATCGGTTTAGCGTGTGCTGTTTCAGGCCATGTTTGTTTTAGTTCAATCATTTCATGGGCTCTTTAGGGTTCAGTCGTGATGGAACACATCTTCCATGGAGGCCCACCAATCGCCTTCAGTACGCGTGTCCAACGGGCTTTGTAAAGGCATGCAGACATCCCACCATCGTTGTGTCTCAGGGTCAACAGCCATGCGCTGCGCATCGGCTTGAAAATCAGTACCGTGATATTCAAAATATGAAAACAATAAATTTTCAGGTTCTCTTAGAAAAATGGTGTAGTTCTTAATGTTGCATTGACTAATCATCGCCAATACGCTTGGCCATACATCAGCATGCAGTCGTTTATACTCCACGATTTTATCGCCTTTCAAACCAATTACTAATCCCATGCGCTGCATTATTCGCTCCTTATTTTTTCACTACGTAATGGTGACTGAGAGCTGTGGAATTGAACGGCTATCCAGCTCCGCCCAGTCCCAATCAATACCTATCCCCGGCTTGCTACTTGGAATAGCAAAACCATCAACCATTTGCATACCTGTGTTGGTAATGTCTTCTAACTGCGGTATGTATTCCAACCACGGTGCATTGGGTATCGCACAGACCAAACTGACATGCAGTTCCATTAGAAAGTGTGGGCACACAGGCACATTGAATGCCTCTGCCATATGCGCAACCTTTAGCCAAGGCGTTATTCCACCAATTCTTGCAACGTCCACTTGCACAATGGAGGCGCCACCCAGAACAAGATAATCCTTAAATTGGCTTAGTGAATACATGCTCTCACCAACGGCAATGGGCACACTGGTAGAAGCGGCGAGACGAACATGTTCCATGACATCATCTGCTGGTAAGGGTTCTTCAAACCAGGCAATGTTGAATTCTTCGAGTACACGTGCACGACGTGTAGCCTCAGCCCGACCAAATGACTGATTAGCATCTACCATGATTTCAAAACTATCACCAACCGCTTCACGCACGGCTTTGAGTCTGGCGCGATCTTCTGATAAGTGTGGACGACCTATTTTAATTTTTGCACCCGCAAATCCAAGCGCTTGAGCATTAAGTGCATCATCAACCAATGCTTGAGTGTCGATGTGTAACCAACCACCCTCAGTGGTGTACATGGGTACACGCTCCTTTGCTCCACCCGCCATCTTATACAATGGCAACCCCGCCCTTTTACACCTTAGATCCCACAAGGCAGTATCGATCGCAGCCAGCGCCAATGAAGTAATAGCACCTACAGATGTTGCATGAGTTGAATACAACAATGACCA
>JBLHWG010000099.1:0-15121 GCA_047629055.1 Halioglobus sp. | reverse complement strand
AAAAATAAAACTAAGATGACGATAAGCATTGCTAACGATGCAAAACACAATGGTACTGATCCGCTTGATGCGCCCCGAATACCACCGCCACCAGAGGTTGGGCAAACTCCACCACCTGATGTTATTTCAGCGATTGAGCCAAGCAATGCGATCACAAATGCAGCACCCCATCCAGCGCAGAAAAAGTAGTGCTTACAACCATTGTGCCGAATCAAGATAGAGGCAATCATTAGCCCGTAGGCTACTAGAACTACATAGCAAATAGGGATTATCCAAACCTGTGGGCAGTAGCTTCCTGTCAGATTAGCGATGCTTACTTTAAGTGCGCCAAGAAAGCCCGCAGCCAGTAATACCAACAAGGCGATATCGATTATTTTCGATGTCTTCATTGTTTCTGTCCCACATCACGTTGTTTTATAGTTCGAGCAGTTCGTTGCGGAATTGACCGCTAAGTTCCTGCACTGGACTGTTTAGTCTGTCGATACTCACCTTCGTGGCATTGTTAGTGCCAAGACCGAATATCAAAATGTGCGATTGATCAGAGACCAAGCCCTCGCCAACGACAAAGGTTTGGATCAGTGTGTTCCCATCATCTAGAGTGACGCTCACCTCGGTACCTACAGAGTCAATGGTGTTGGGTAATTTGACTTTGAGGAAGCCCTGGTTGCCACCTTTACTGAGGAACGCTTTTTGTTGTCCTAGCAAGTTGACATGTACCAGATCCGGGTATCCATCCTGATTGAAATCTGCTGTCAGTGGCGTTATGCCAAATGCCCTGTTTTGCACGCCAGATTTGTCTCCGGTTTCCATAAATTCCCCGCTTTCGGATTGCAACATGAATCGCCCATTCAATCGCCACATCGGTACCTTGTGTAACGGCCAACCTTCATAATTTTCTGAAACCACCAGGTCATCACGTCCATCAAGATTGAAGTCTTCAAACACAGCTCCCCAGGAGAATTCAAAATCTGCCAGTTGTGATTCAACTGCGCTGTCAATGAAAGTAAAATTTCCCTGGTTTTCGAACATCAACCACTCCTGATGCAACACCTGGTCTTCACGCAAATCACCGCGGACCAGAGAAGAAGGTACCGTTGAACCCACATTGGAGAAGAAGAAGTCAGGTAATCCGTTGTTCTTCAAATCAGTCACGGCTATGCCCATGGGATAGGCAAAGTAATCACTTGTTGGATTGGGCATATTTTCAAACTTAAGGCCACCTTTGTTTTTCCAGGTTCTAACTTGGCCGGTATCATGAGCTACCATCAAGTCTTCTAGCTTGTCGTTGTCCACATCAATAAAAACGGCCTGAAATGTATTGTGCTGATAGAACATGCCGGCCTCTTCAGTGATGTTTTTAAACGTGTCATCACCGGTGTTGAGATACAACGCGCTAACACCACCGTAGGTCATATTGAATATGGTTTCACCCTGAACGTACTTGCGAGCAATGTAGCCAGAAACATACATGTCATACAGTCCATCGCGGTTAATATCGCCAACGGCGACCGACAGAGGCACGGTTTCCTTGTTCAGATTTAAATCTAGTTTTTTACCAGAGAATTTCCCGTTGTTGTTCTGGTAAAGATAAACACCGGACTGGCGTGTAACTAGCATGTCGTTGTCGGAGTCCCGATCAAGATCGAGCGACACAGCGCTAAAGGTCTTGTCTGGTGTGTCCTTTTGCCAACCTGTCTGTGCAGTGATGTTCTCAAATCGTCCACCCTTAACCGCGTCTGGGACAAATCGAAAGAAAGCATCCTGTTGATTAATTCCGCCGCCAAAAAAAAGCTCTTCCACACCGTCATTGTCGATGTCTATTACTGAACCCGCCGCAAAAGGCAAAGTCAATAGCTTGTCGTAACTGGGCACAAAATCAATAAACTGTTCATCAAACTCAGGAATAACCATTCCCTGTAGATTCACCGGATAAGGGTTGGCCCGGTCCTGCGCACTCAGCCAGGTCAGCCCGATCAATAGCCCTGCAATTAGCAGAACAATGAACATAATGATGGATCGCAATAGTAGTCGGATACTCATAGTTTTAGATTTGTCCTCGAAATTGGTGTTGATCTAGTCATCGATTCGCACGCTCTTGCTTCTGTGCCGCAAAAGAGAAGCTAAGAGAGAGCACAAAGAAAATAAAGAAAGCCACGTTCAGGGCGATAGGCATGGTGTGTTTGCCAATTTCGGGCACCACTGCAAACAGGATAAAGTTAGCGATTAGCAATACGATCGGATTGAACGCTGCCATCCAACGCGGGTAATGAGAACGACCGGTGAGGGCCAGCCAAATAATAATTCCCGATAAAACCAAGGTTGTGAATCGAATGATTTGAAGTAGCGTTTCGTAACGCAGGTCATACAGTTCGATCAACTGAATCACTTCAGCCGATTCTGGTAACTGCACAAGAGCCGACACACTGGCACGGGAACCAATCCACACAACACCGACCATAAATCCAAACGTGCCGACTAGAAACGCTATAAAGGCCCATCGACTACTCGCTGGGCGAAGCATTTGGTAGATGTGATAACAACCGATGGGGTACAGTGCCGCACCAAAAACACCAAAAAAATGTCCAACGGTTGAGCGATTGGCAGAAATCCCACTCATAAAATCATAACCACCTGCTGTAAACCGTGCTAGCGCATCATAGTGCAATAAATATTCGCCTATGCCGACCAGCACAGCCGCCATAATTCCGGCAATGGCTGTCCCTACAATATGCTTCTGCACAAATGTTCTCCCATTGAGTTTAGTGCCGCTGAACCATCAGCCTATACAATACTCTGTGTACGTTGATGTGTTGATACGTTCTTTGATTAATACACCTGTATTTACTTGTCCGGGAAAACATAAGTTGGATGTTGCCTTTGGCGCGGCGTACTCTTGGTAATAACCGAGATTTAGCCGAAGATACGGTAAAAAATGCGTTTATTAAGTGTCTTTCGCTCACTAGACAAGCTGGAGGATCCCACCAAGCTTTCGGCCTGGCTATACAGAATTACAGTCAACTCGGCATTACGGGATCTGCGTAAACAGCGCCGTCAGGCCGAGCAGACAAATAGATGATTTGTTGCCTGAATTCGACCAGAATGAATGCAGGCTGGAAGAGCGATGGTCCTACTTGGCTGGCACTGAGAATGTAATAACGTGCACTTGAAAATGTGCCGAGAATGACGGGAGTATCTGGCAGCCTATCGCCGTACCCTAGAATTAACCCAAGCTACTGGTTCGTACGCTGAAACACTCGACCCGTCGGCTGTGCCTGAGGACTTGGTAAAAGCAATACTTGCCGTCAAGGATGCTTGATATCGCGCCAACTATTGATGTCTGCATTGGCGTTAGGTGTCTGCTTTTGTCGGCACAAGGCTACTTATCAAGTTTTCTTGAATTTTTCGTCATCGCATCAATCAAAGCAAATTCTAAGTTTTCCAAATCACAAATCCGCAAATGCTGACAAACCTTGCTCGCTCTTTCCAACGATGCATGCTTGGCCTGCTCTGGCAACTCTGATTCCGTTTCAAGACAGGAGCGCATGATGTCCGGAAATTTCGCGGGATGAGCAGTCGCAAGGCAAATAATCTTCGTTTGATCCGGTAGAGAGTCTTTGAAAGAATTGGCTGCAGCCACGGCTACAGCACTGTGTGGGTCCAGTAGGTATCCACCATTGTTTTCAAATGTGTCCTTAATTGTTGTTCTGGTTTGAGCATCAGAAACCGACATTGATGAAAAACCAGACTGGATAGCGGCGAGAGTTTCAGCATCGAAGCTCACCTGCCCACTGCTCTGGAATTTGTCCATCCAAGATGATAGTTTTTCACTATCACTGTCTGAGGCAAAATACAAATACCGCCAGAAGTTGTAAGGGACAACAATATCAATTGCCGACGACATCGTTTCCACAAGATCTTTCTTTGCGAGCACACCACTCGACAAGACCGTATGTAATGCCTGGTTAACGTTATTCGCACAAATAAATTTCGCCACTGGCAAGCCCATAGAACGGGCTAGATAACCGCCAAATAAATTACCAAATGCGCCACTTGGGACAGAAAATGCAACTTCGTCCCCAAGTGTTTCTACCGCCCGATAGTATCCATAGAAGTAGTGCACAGACTGCACCATGACTCGGCACCAGTTTATGGAATTGACACTAGAAAGATTAACTTTCTCTCTTAGTTCGCGATTTTCAAATAATTGTGCAACGACAAAATCGAGATCATCACCGCCATCGGTGCAATTCTCAACGCCCACAGGATTAACATTACTGGCATTCAACGTGGTCATCTGTCGCGCCTGTTCCTCGGTAATCATTCCTCGCGGGAAAAGTGGCCAGCAATCAATCGTCTTTTTGCCCACTGCTGCCCAGGCTGCAGCGGGTCCAGTATCGCCTGTTGTCGCAAGAACAATAGAAAGATGCTCTCCTCTTTTTTCCAACAAATAGTCCATTACATTTATTAGAAAACCCATGGCGACGTCTTTAAAGGATAGGGTTGGCCCGTGAAACAGTTCCAAGACAACAATACGATCCTTCTCACATAGAGACACCATATCTAGAACGTCAGGACGCTCAAACGTGCTGTAACTATCCTCAATGAGTGTTTTCAGATCAGCGTCAGGGATGATAGAGCGCGGTATAAATAGCGACAATATTTCAAACGCAAGGCCGGTGAAGCTTAAGGTAGACCAGCTTTGAAATTGTTCCTCAGAAACTCTAGGAATGGTTTCAGGAACGAACAATCCTCCATCTGCAGCGAAGCCGCTTAAAACGGCCTCATCAAACGCTACCGGAGATATCCCGCCTTTGGTACTCACATACTTAATCATTGATACCTCTCTGCCCAATATACCGACCTCAGATAAAGCCAGAGCGCACAGTTCATCGGCAAGTAACTTCATAAAATTAGAATAGTTCAGCTTACCTTAATTAGGACCTGCAGCTTCACATACCCAAGCCGCTTTCTTTTCAAGGTGTAAATCTGATATCGTCGTTCGTTAAGGAGTCTCACATTGCTCCCCAATGGTGTGTCTTTGTCTGCAACCAACATCTGAAATCAATGCATTCTCTGCTTGAGTTCTTTATCCGTCGACCATTGAGTTGCACTTCCGAATTGTATTAGCCAACTACTACAGGAGATATTAATGAAGTTTTTATTAATCAAATCAATGGCAATAGGTGCTGTTGCCTTATTTAGCACGGTAAACGCATCTGCGGAAACGCTCCGTGTAGGGATGGAATGTACGTACGCTCCATTCAACTATAAAACCGCTGAAGGGGAATTGGCAGGTTACGATGTTGATGTTGCTAAAGGTGTTGCAGCAATAATCGGTGAAGAGTTCGAATACGTCTGTCAAGAGTGGGATGGCATGATACCAGCGCTGTTGGCAAACAAGTTTGATCTCATCATTGCATCAATGTCGATCACAGAAAAACGCATGAAAAAGATTGATTTTTCTGGCCCCTACCGCTTCTCGACTGGGCAGGTTGTCGGGTCCAAAAAAACCGAAATGAATCTGTTTGATGCTGACGGAAATCCAATAGCGGACAATTTCGATGGACTGAAGGTCGGTTTAGAAAGAGCCACGACGTATGCAAGTTGGTTCGCTGACAAACTTCCAGGCGCTGATGTCGTGCTGTATGACAGCTCAGAGTCTGTTTACCTGGATCTGCAAAATGGACGTGTCGATCTCATCATGACTAATCCAATGAAAGCGCACCTTAAATTTCTGTCTAAAGACGACGGTGCTGGATTTGAATTCAAAGGTCCGGTCGTTGATGAAGAAAAATACTTTGGAATCGGCGTGGGCATCGGCATGCGCCAGGGCCAGGATGAGCTAAAAGAGAAGCTGAATTCTGCTTTGAAAGAAATGATCAATTCGGGAGATCTGGAAAGCTACGCCAAGAAAATCTTTCCTTTCAAACTCCATAAAGACGAATGGGGTCAGTAGCCACCTGAGAGTCGGGGCGTTAAGATCAGTCTTGTCGCCCCGATTAGACTACTAAGATAGTCAGTTCCACTTAAAGACAGGAAATTGATTTGGAAGTATTAAACGGTTGGTGGGATGACTACTTCTGGGGCGCACTCATTGTCGCCAAAGTGTTCACAGCATCCCTGTCTCTAATGGTTCTGTTCGGGCTTATTGGAGCCGGCGCCAAACTATCGGAAAATCGCGTTGCTCAAAAGATTGGCGGCGCCTATACGGTGATTTTTCGAGGTACGCCAGAAATACTGGTAATATTGCTGTTGTACTACGGATCAGCGATCGTATTAACATCGATCGTGCAAGTGTTCAATCCAGACGTTCGGTTTGTCGATGTCCCGCCTTTTTGGGCTGGAACAATAGCGATAGCACTCATAGTGGGTTCCTACGCTACAGAGACGTTTCGCGGCGCCTTTTTGGGCGTTAATCCTGGCAGTGTTGAGGCCGCTCGGGCGTTGGGTATGTCCCCTCTTCAAACATTCATCTACATTCGAATTCCCGAGATGTGGCGCATCGCGTTACCACCCTTTGGCAATCATATGTTGTCGTTAATCAAGGACACCGCCCTCATTTCCATTATTGGGCTGAACGAAACCCTGTTTGTCGCAAAACAAGCTATTACGGTGACCGGCAAACCCTTCACCATGTACATAGTTGTCGGTCTAATATACCTGGGTTTTTCAACCATTATTACCTTAGCTATCATGGGTGTTGAAAAGTACGGTAACCGCACAACGGTAGGCGCACGATGAGTTTCGACTTGAATCTGATTGTTGAAAGCCTGCCCCTGATGTTGGCCGGTATCGGGATTACTTTTAAGCTGTTACTGGTATCCGGGTTTCTGGGCCTGATTCTAGCCATCGTACTTCTACTAATGAGAATTAGTGGCAAATTTTATCTAAACTGGCTGGCCCAGGTTTACATCTACGTTTTTCGGGGCACCCCAATATTGGTGCAGATATTCATTATCTACTATGGTTTACCTCAGTTTGAAGGTGTACGAGAGAGCATTTTCTGGAGTCTTTTACGCGAGCCCACCGGCTGCGCTATCTTGGCACTGACACTCAATACGGGTGCCTATGTATCGGAAATCCTTCGTGGTGGCGTACTCAGTGTCGATAAAGGATTACTTGAAGCGGGGTCCGCTCTGGGCATGTCGGCCCGGCATAAATTTATATATATTACAACGCCTCTTGCAACGCGCATATCCTTACCTGCGTACAGTAATGACGTTATAAGTTTACTGAAATCTACTGCTTTGGCTAGCACCATTACCATTGCTGATATGACCGGAATCGCACGTACCATCGTCGCTGATACCTATGCGCCATATGAGATCTTCATATCATTGGCAATCATCTATATGATTTTTACACTCGGGATACAAAAGCTCTTCGGATTGATTGAAAGATACCTGAGTCGTTACACCCGACGAGAGGACTAGCGTGAGCGATAACAAAAACAATCCTTTGATAGAAATGATCGGGATTGACAAATATTTTGGGGATTTTCAAGCTCTAAAAAATATTGATCTTGTCGTTCATAAAGGCGAGAGAATCGTGGTGTGTGGGCCGTCCGGTTCTGGAAAATCCACGTTAATTCGCTGTATCAATCGCCTTGAAAAACACAATGCCGGGACAATCACCATTGACGGCATTGAGCTAACCGACAAAGTCGAGGATATAGATGCTGTTCGGCGAGAAGTGGGTATGGTGTTTCAGAGCTTCAATCTGTTTCCTCATATGAGCATTGTCAAAAATCTGATGATTGCGCAGCGGCTGGTGCGTAAAACACCCAAAGCGGAAGCAAGGGAAGTTGCAATGCACTATCTGGAACGGGTGAAAATTCCGGAACAGGCCGAAAAATACCCTATTCAGCTTTCAGGCGGTCAACAACAGCGTGTCGCTATTGCACGCGCGTTGTGCATGAAACCGAAGATTATTCTATTCGATGAGCCCACTTCTGCTCTTGACCCAGAAATGATTAATGAAGTGCTCGACGTCATGGTCGATCTTGCACAAGACGGTATGACCATGATTTGTGTAACACATGAAATGGGGTTTGCCCGCTCCGTAGCGGACAGGGTCATTTTTATGGACCAAGGAGAAATAGTGGAACAAGCCAAACCGTCCGAATTCTTTGAAAACCCCAAAAATAAACGCACACAAGCTTTCCTTAAGCAAATCCTTACTCATTGAACAGGCCATAACTGGCTACATTAGACTTAGGGCCCTGCTTACTGCCTTGGCAATTTTTACATCCTGCACAGCAACGCCTGTTAGATCTGCCACGGTCACTTGGTCCTCTGAGATTCTAATTCGATTGCCGCTTTTTATGGCGCTGCCAAGTTCAATGACATTGTCCATCTTCAGATCACTCGCTGACAGAGCCTTGTAAATTTCACCTCGTTCTTGACATTGGATGAGACTGTCTGCAATCACGATATCAGCGGCGCCCAGAATTTTGGTATCCAATTCCTGCTTATGTGCCGTATCGGATCCAATCGCAGTAATATGCGTACCGGGTCTAATTTGATCGGCTTTGATCAACGGTGTGGTTGAAGGTGTGGTCATTAAAATAAGATTGCTGGCATCAGTTACAGTGCCTGAGTCAAGCGTTGTCTGCACATCATATCCATCCGCTTCCATATCGTGCCTATACGCGTCCAGACTCTCTTCAGAACGCCCCCATACAATGATTTTTTTGCAGTCAGTTACGGATTTTAGAATTTGTACTTGCATCCTAGCCATGACGCCGGTGCCGTAAACACCGATTGCAGTGACCTTTTCAGGAGCCATGTATTTGGCCGCAATTTCACCAGCAACCACGGTTCTTACGTTGGTCAGGAAACCTTCGTCCAGTAAAATTGTATCCAGCACACCGGTTTTTTGCGAAAAAACTAACATCAAACCTGAGCTTGAAGGCAGGTTGATTTTCACATTTTCATAAAACCCGGAGGCTATTTTAATAACATAGCAATCGTCGCCCTTGATGTAACCGTACTTGATATGCGTGTCACCTGGAGGATCCTCAAAAATCAGCTCACCCACCGGTGGCACTACCACGTCGCCATTCGAATAGGCGATAAAACCCTGTTCAATGTCCGCTGAGAAATTCATCTTCGCAACGGCGTTTTTAATTTGATCAAGCGTATATGTTTTTGTCATTTGCATCCCAAGCTACAGCACACCGATATTCTGATTTCCAGGGGCCGACAATATAAGCCCGTGATCTAGCCCGGATTATTCATGAAACCACTCGATTTATGAACAGTCCAGGCTAGGCGAGTATAAAACAAGCATTCAAAATTGACGAATTTTTGATCCAGCTGATTTACCCGTATCAGTATTTTGATTCAACTATTTATCTAGCGTACAGTGGCGCTTCCTGAACTGATGAATTCTGTTAAATCGTACGATTATCGCCTGGAGATTGATGAATGAATGCTGCTCACTTTGTCAGCGACGCGAATCGCTTTGCTGACATATCCCGCGCGATTATTCGTGAAGAATTATATCGCCCTAGGCAAGTCACAGTTAAATCGGATGCTACTCCTGTCACTCCAGTTGACCAGCGAGTAGAGCTTGCGCTTCGTGCTGCCATTGAAGAAACATACCCAAAACATGGCATTGTCGGCGAGGAATACGACACATTAAAATCGGATTCAGATTATGTCTGGATACTGGACCCCATTGACGGCACCATGGCCTTTGTTGCCGGACTGCCAACGTACAGTACATTGATTGCGCTGACCTGGCGAGGCACGCCTATATTAGGCATTATGGATAGCCCCTATACGCTAGAACGATGGGTGGGCGTCGATGGTGCTGGAACAACGTTGAACGGTAACACCGTCCAATCTCGTTCTTGCCAGTCTTTGGCGCATGCGTTTGCCCATACAAGCTCGCCTCTCTACTTTAAATCGGACAGTGATATTGCAGCCTACGATCGAATCGTAGACGCGGTAGAGTTTCTGATCTTTGGCGGAGGCTGCCACGCTTTTGGTAGCGTGGCACACGGATATATTGACTTAGCCTATGAAACAGCTCATGACATACACGACTATCTAGCGTTGGTACCCATAATCAACAATGCCGGTGGTGTAATTTCTGATTGGCAAGGTAACCCACTGACTCTGTCGTCAGGATCTCAATTTCTGGCCAGTGGCGATCCAGAGGTGCATCGTCAGGCATTAGATATGCTGTGTGGCTGACATTGACACGATACTGAGTTAAGTTCCACTTGCTTCAACACCGCTACACACGAAGCGGCAAACCCAATTTGCGTAGAATCTAGATGATGTATCAAGAACCTTGGTCCAAGAAGCACAAGAGAGTTACAGGTGGATTGGAATACAATTTTTCCAATTCCTTTGCAGAACCTCTCACCACCCAAGAATTGATTAATTATTCATTGGCTCGAGGTGACGATAAGCTTGTGGATGAGTATTACAATCATGCTTTGGACTACACACCAAATGGTGGCAGTCTTGACCTGCGCGAAGAGGTCGCTAGCTTGTATGGGCCTCAAATAGGTCCCGACAATATTTTGATTTTTGCCGGTGGACAGGTAGCTTTGCAAACAGCGGCATACGCGGTGTTGGAGAAAGGCAGCCATAGCATCGTATTCACACCAGGCTATCAATCAGTCCAGCAAGCGCCAGAGCATGCACTCAGTGAAACAACCAAAATCAAGCTATTCGCGAAAAACGGATGGCAAATTGATCCGTTATTAGTTGAAAAAGCTATTAAGAGCAATACTCGTTATATCGTGCTCAACGAACCATTTAGTCCTGCCGGTACAGTGATGAAAGCTGAAGTGCAAAAAGAATTGGTCGCGCTAGCGCGCAAACACGACATTACTATCTTGTGTGATGAGGCTTATAGGCTCCTCGAGCACAACGAAAATGACAGATTGCCAGCAATGGCTGATGCTTATGAAAACGGTATAAGTGCATGCACGATGTCAAAGCCATGGGGTGGCTGTGGACTGACTATTGGCTGGCTTGTGCTACAAGATTTGAACCTTAAACAGAAGCTTGTTGATATCCAATATTTCGGCACCGCCTGCCCTAGCCGCGCTAGTGAAATTCAGGCCATTATGACCTTACGTTCCAGCGATATTATTCTCAAGAAAAATGTGGGAATCATTCAGAAAAACCTCCAGTTGCTCGATCAATTTATGGATAAATACCAGGATTATTTTGAATGGGTCCGGCCTACGGCAAGCCCCGTAGGCTTTGTACGATTCAAAGGCCCTCTCTCATCCAATGAGCTAGGCGAAGCGTTGGCCAAAGAACGAATATCGATAAAACCGACGTATTGCTTTACCGACGATGTCACCGACTATCAGGACTACTTCCGAATTGGCTATGGCGAGAAAGTGATGCCAACGAGATTGGATGCCCTCACCCGTTTTGTTGAAAAGCACAAGGGTAGCTGGTAAGAGAGGTCAGGCGTTCGATTGTGAAACAGCTGTTTCACTAAGAATCAAATCAAGCGTTTCAAGAAGCATGTCAACATCGTCCGCGCCAATGGTCAGTGGTGGTCTTATTTTCAACACATTGTTGTCAGGACCTTCCAATCCAGCAAGAATTCTATGTTCTCGTAAGCGATTAACAACGTACGCAGCTATGCCGGTTGCAGGCGATCTTTGTTCTTGGTCGGTAACGAATGCAACGCCAATAAAAAGACCTATCCCTCTTACATCACCGATAACCGCATGCTTTTGTTTCAACACGGCAAAGCCTTCAAGAGCTTGATTGCCAACGTGAAGTGCATTTTTCTGCAAGCCTTCATCGTCGACAATATCCAGAACTTCTTTGGCAACCATGCACGATAGAGTCGACCCACCGAATGTAGAGAAGAACTCCGGCCCTTGGGCAAAGCTGTTTGCAATTTCTTGAGTGGTGACCACTACCCCAATGGGATGACCATTGCCGATGGGTTTACCCAAAACGATTATGTCTGGTAAGACCTTTTGCTGCTCAAAAGCAAAATAGTATTCACCAAGGCGCCCCAAACCAGTTTGCACTTCATCTGCGATACAGACACCGTTGGCGGCACGAATTTTACGGTATACCCGATCCAGGTATCCGTCAGGCGGAACAATCTGTCCCCCGACGCTTGGAAACGTCTCTGCAATAAAACCCGCTAGTCTCCCACCAGCATAATTTATTTTGGCTATTGCATCATCTACCTGATCTGCGTAAAGCTCAGCGCAGTCAGCATCAGGTTGACGAAACTTACCCCCATAGACATCAGGTATATCCACTAACTGAACCCAATCAGGCTTGCCAACACCACCAGGGGCGTTGAACTTATAGGCAGAAATATCAATTGCCCCGGTGGTATTGCCATGATAGCCATGATCCGGTGTAACTATATCTTTTCCACCTGTATGCGCACGTGATAATCGCAGCGCTAACTCATTGGCTTCAGAGCCGGAATTGACAAAATAGCAGACACAAAGATGTTCAGGCGTTTTGGACGTTATCTTCCTCGCTAATGCTGATTGAGCCGGATGCAGGTAGCGCGTGTTGGTATTCAGGCGCCTCAACTGCTCGCTGACCAACGATTGCAGCCGTGGGTGTGCATGACCAACATGAGGAACGTTGTTATAGGCATCCAGATATGGCCTACCCCATTGATCAAACAGATAATGCTTCCAGCCACGCAAAAGCATGACAGGCTTTGAATAGCTTAATTTCAGGTTGGATCCAAAATCTTCCCGACGCTGCTGCAGAACCAAAGATTCGTCGACCGATGTAAAGCAAAGTTTTTCATCGGGTAGGTTCAACAACACCGCAGGGTTAGGACACATTGCATTCCAGAACTCCCGCTCATCTGGATTCGCAACCCCTGGCCAATCTGTACCAAGACCTTCAATGCCCATTGCCAGTTGCAGATGTAGATGAGGTGCCCAGCCACCATTGTGTTCTTGAGTACCAAGTTCAGCAAACACTTCACCCACTTTGAGTTTCTGTCCTTGTTGGAGCTTCTGGCAAACTTCAGGATTTAAATGCCCATAGAGACTGTAAAAGTTGTCACCAGAGGGTGTTGTGTGTTCAAGAACAACCATTCCCCCATAGTCCAGCGACGCTTGCCGATTTTCTATGACACAAACTACTCCATCCAGAGGGGCATGAATCTGGGTCGCCGCGGGTGCGAACACATCAACACCTAGGTGCACAGTACGACGATTACTGACTTTGGATGGACCTTGGCGAAAAGCAGTGTCGGTATAGATTAACCTCGGTTCGTTATAGTATCCCAGCCATACATCGGCCGTGTCGGTGACATCATCGCCTAAAGCTCTGGCTTCGGATGCCATTAGGTCAAACGGATCTTGCGGTACGCTGCAGCCCTCTATCGATAGAGAATGACACTGCGCATTGCCCACTTCTACACCAATAATTTCAGCACAAGAACCACGCGGGAGCTGCCCCAAATACCCCCCTACTCTAGTTGCAGATTCGGAGACCGCTAACCCACAGGCAACACGTAATCTTGCGGTTATCAGTGAATGAGCGACTGCAGAATTCTCAAGAAGTCGCCAAACGGGTCCTTGAGAAATGGTCACATAGGGATCGTCAGGTCTCGTTAGCGCCTCAATCGTTGAATTGACAACGCTTACTGCCAGGCGACATCGTAGCAGCGGATAGATTAGAGCAATTTCACTGGCAGACAAAGGCAATACGGCATGATAAGCCGCGACCAGAGCACTCAGGGCCACTTCTGGCTGAGGATGATCGAGCATGATATAAGCACCGGCGATAGCAATATCGCAGACTCTTGGTGCGGCGCACATATCACCAAAATCTACAATGCCTGTGATTACCGGTTCATCGGTAAGCGTTGCATCGGCGAGAAGGTTGTAGTCGTTGATATCATTGTGAATAGCAAATGACGGCAGTGCTTTAACAGAATCAAGATGTTCCGAATAATCCAACATTACCGAGCCCAATAGATCTCGCCTATCCGAGTCCGCGATAACGCTCAGGTGGTCGTTAATCCAAGCGGCCTGCATTAGATTCCATTTAAAATTACGCTGTAGCGAGGTGTGTTCAAACCCTTCCAGCGCAGTATGCAAATGAGCAATAGAACAGCCCAAATGACCTATCAAGTGTTGGGATTTCGGCGTAAAACTAGCGTAGCCGACACCCTCAAGAAATGACAAGACCCAAACCAGCCGCGCATTACCCTTTTCATCTAGCAGCGTTTCTACGTTGTGCCCCATCGTCGATTTAACGACTACCGGCACGTTAACCGAGGTGGCGCTGGTGTGAATATGCTTCAGAGCTCCGCACTGCATCTCCACCAAGCCCACATCGCAGGCTGGTCTCATGATTTTCACCAAATAACGGGCGCCGTCCGTACTTTCAGCTTTTATGTTGAGATCGAATTCGCCATCCAATGCACTCAGTTGGGCCTTGATGCCCCAGGATTGGTACAAACCCTCTATCCAATGCTCAATCATTTTCACAATACTGCTTCAATTTCCTTACTGACCATTATAACGCTTCTCCGCTGCAGTCATGTTTAGTATGAGCAACGACATGTGGTGCGAATACCAAATCAGTTTAGAAACCGAAAGAACGAAAAGTGTCGGTGCCGGGGGGCAAGCGGACTGTGAGAATATGGCTGACTTGAGTTAATAGAAGCGTTGCTGCTACTGGAGACTGTCGAAAAAATCATCAATTTTCTCAGCGTCAAGACCAGATGCCATGAATTCGCTTGACACTGGGTGAGAATCTTTCGAATCAAGAGCGACATCACTGCGCTCACTCGATGTTGTTGCGATGCACTGCGCAGCAATTTCCGAGATTGAGTTGCCTTTGACAACTGCCTCAATATCCAATTTTAGTCCTGCAGCCCGTATTCTTGATATAAATTGGATTGCAGTAATTGAATCACCACCTATTTCAAAGAAATTATCGCTGGACCTAACATCATCCATTCCCAGCAATTCGCTGAGCAAGCCGATGAGAAGCTTTACAACTTGCGAATCATCAGTCGAAATAAAGTCATCAAGCCGAGTTTGTTGGCTTGGTGCCGGTAGTGCAGCAAGTGACTATTTGCCATTAGGAAGCGTTGGGAATTTATTAAGTGCTATAAAACGTGTGGGGCACAT
>JBLHWG010000098.1:0-15140 GCA_047629055.1 Halioglobus sp. | reverse complement strand
ACGACTGTGATTTGGCGCAAGGCTACTATTTTTGTAAACCGCGTAGCGCGATTGAAATTACTGACGTTATGGTGGGTATTCGAAACGGTACAATCAACCTCATGGAAGGTGAGGCAGGCTAGGTTTTCATTGAGATTTACAATTCTTCTCGTTCCCTTTTTCTTGCTGGCTATCTGGTGGTCCGCTGACACCAAACAGGACCGTCTGTTATCCAGTCTTGCCTATCAAACACCATCGCTGCTCGACACCAAGGTCAAGGTACCAACATTCACCGAGTCCGCGTTGGCTCGCGGTATTTCCTTTGAACATCGGCAAAATACCGTCGGCCTGAGTTCTTTTATTGATACCTTTGGTGGCGGCGTTTGTGTATTCGACGTGAACGACGATGGCTGGATGGATGTCTTTCTGGTGGGTGGTAGTGGTACTCGACGACACCACGGCAAAGCGGCGTGGTGGGCGAATGAATCTGCCAACCGGTTATTCATCAATAATGGCGTTCGTTTCGTCGATCAAACCGAGACCTTCGATTTGGCGGAATCTGAGTTGGCATCAATAGGATGTGCCATTGCAGATCTTGACCAGGACGGCGATCAAGATCTTGTTGTGTTTGGCGAGGGTGGTGTTGTCGGGTATCGGCGTGAAGCCAAAAAGTTTGTGCGTGCCGTGCTGCTCGAGTTGGCAAATGACCGCATAGCGACGGGCGTTACTTTTCTGGATGTGGATCGAGATAATCGCTTAGATCTTTACATCACCACACTTGTTAAGTATCAACCCGGAAAGAATGTGTTAGAGCGCTTCTCTGGTTTTGCCGCTGATCAACAGGTGTCATTTAACCCAGGGCTCTATGATGCCAGCGCTAATGTGTTACTCATTAATGCAGGCGATCTAGCCTTTAGAGATGAGACTAGTCGCTATGGTGTGGCGAATGCACAGGGTCGTAGTCTCGGTGCGACGGCGTCGGATCTCAATAAAGATGGTTGGTTAGATCTTATTGTACTGAATGATTTTGGTACGCCTAATAGCGTCTTTATCAATCAACAAGGAACCGCATTTTCTCGTTCAATCAGCTCTAGCTCAGACGGAGGCTTGCTACCATTAGCCTTACCCGGTAGCCGTGCTGCAGCTCGCTTGAATCAAAGTTGGATCTTTTCCCGTGCTGAAGGTTTTCATCCGGCTCTGTTGGTCGTTCAAAACGAGCGTTGGGAGGACAACAGCCGGCAATCTGGTTTGGGCGCGGCAGGTCTAATTGCGAGTTCGAGTTGGGGCGTTGCTGTGGCGGATCTTAACCTGGACGGATCGATGGATGTTGCTCTGGCGAATGGCAAGCTGGAGCCTGATGAAGATGCGCCGCTTTCCGCTGCAGGGCAGCCTAACTGGCTATTGCTTGGCAGCACAGAGCAACAATTCGTTGTCCAGACAATATCTGAAGGAAACCAGCGCTATTCTTCGCGAGGTATTGTGACGACTGACATCAACAACGATGGCGACATCGATTTGCTGGTGGCGAACAATAATGGTCGTTTCCAGCTTTTTGAGAATACTGTTAACGATAGCGCTGAGAATAGCTGGATTAGTTTTGATCTTGGTGTACTCCAAACTGATCTCTCAAGTGTCCTGCTGACGGTTCGCGCCGCGAACGGTTTTGTCGTCCAGCGCCATCCTGATTTTGCGCAGGGTTTCCTCTCCCAGAGTGATCAGCGCATTCATGTGGCGTTACCCATGGGCACGAATGCAGTGTCGGTTGAGGTTGTTTGGTCAGATGGCTCAATGACAAAGGTGGACAGCGTCGAGGCTGGCCAGATATACCGGGTGGCTCAGGCGACAGGTTTTGAACGGCAGAAAACAACATTGCCGATTTCTGATTTGGACTTACAAGACCTGAGTGATTTGGAATTGATTGAGGTCGCGAAGGTCGCGGCGCGCACACGCGATGTGGAACTCATTGAACTGCTCTGGCAAACAGAGGTGCCTGTGGCGCAGGTTGTGCTGCTTGATGGTCTTGAGCCTCTAAGAGACATTGTTAGTAATCGGGTTGTGCAGTTGGGATTGGCACATCCTTCTGAATATGTGCAGCTAGCTGGCATAAGTTTCGCCGCTAAGCTGGAGCTGGATGGGTCAATTGATTGGTTGATGCCATTGTTGAGTGGGTCAGATACTGTTAGTTGCGCAACATCCAGGCTGTTCGTGCACTTCTTTGATGAAGAAGAGATTGCCATCCGACGTAAATACCTGGCGATTAAATCGCTACTGAAGGTTGCCGATCAGCGCGGCGATGCTGCAGTTTGTGCAATCAATGCACTCGCGGCGGCAGAGAAGAAGCGCGCATTGCCACTCTTGCACAACCTGATCGCAAACGATTCCAATACCGCCATTGTTGCGGCAGCGGTCAGGGCTATTGGTTTGATTCGGGACACCGTCTCACTGCCCCTGATTCGTGAGCTCATTACGAGGTCAGAAGATCCTAGTGTCCTCGCCAGTGCGAGTGTGGCTTTGGTGCGCTTAGGTGCTAGCAAGGAACAACCAAGCCAGATGAGCCAAAAATCGATTGGGTTACAGCTTAGGTGGATGGCGGCTATTGCGGATTCTGCGGATGCTGCGGTGATTGGTCAGGTTAATATCAGTCAGTGGATACGTGCGCTTGTGCCAAAAGTTAACAGCTCCACTAGCGAGGCTGCGCTGATGATGGCGATTGCCGCGAGTGCTGATCGAGAATTTTTAGCCGTCGTAAAGGATGCCAAGAACCGCGATTCGCTCGGCTTCAGTCGGGCTTTGAGTGCGCTCGAACAACAGATTCCTCTGGCGGCGTTGAATCTTCCCGCTGCAGACTTGAATCTACTTTTGACGCTTGAGCCAAATGCTGCAGTCACGCCTGAATTACTCATAAAGTTGCTGGACGCGGGCGTCAGTCGAGACCTCCTAGCGAACAGGCTGCACACGATGAATCGCAGCAGCTTGTCGAAGACGCTGGCCCTGTTGGTGAGGCGGAGCGACGTTGATGTAAAGTATTGGATGGAAGCCTGCTCAACATCAAGAATTGCACCAATTGATCTAACAACAGCGAGAGCTCTTTTATCTAACGATAGTAGACTGTTGGAATACGACCATTCGATACCGTGTCTACTTTACGGTAATAAGGCCGATACACGACGAAAGATCGCGAACAGAATTCTCATCAAGCGACGGGAACAAGCACTAGCAATGGGTGATACTGAACGGAACGAGTTCAGAATGCGGCTGGGATCTTTTGACGATTTTTATGTGATGAATCCCCTGCAATTGGAGCCATCATTGCGGGGAGCTTATCTGCTGGGCATAGGTCATCGAAAGCCGGCTAGTGCAGAGGCCAAGGTGTTGTTTGGTTGGGCCAGTGATGAGCGATCAGACCGCCTGGTTCGACTACAAGCCTTGAGTGAACTGGCGAGACTCGATACCGTAGTCAGTCAACAATCGTTACGAAAAATTTTATAGCTATGGCAGACATAAGATTGCAAAAAGAAAAAGCGATGAGTGCGACCGGTGCCGCACTGTTCCTTTTTGCGTCGATTTCTGGCCTGGCTTTTTGGTTGTTCGAGGACCATGGCGCTGGTAGGCAGTGGGTCTTGTTGTTGCATTTGTTGGCGGGCAGTGGCTTCGCGTTGATAATGCTACCGTACATTCCTGTGCACTTTCTTCGCACCGGCTATTTTCGACGACCCTCTCTGATTGTCTCCGGTTTGCTCATGAGCGCGGCGTTAACTGTGCTCGCGCTAAGCGGCGCCATATTGGTTTGGTCCGGTCAGCAGGAATCGGCATCGTGGCTGCCGATAGCACATTCGCTTAGTGGCGCTCTATTGATAGGGCTTACCGGATTACATCTGCTCGATCACTTTTTTCGTATGCCGGAACAAAGAAAGCGGCAATATCCCCAGCGCTTTCTTGCATTTGGACCCGGCCGCGCTGGGTTGAGTTTGTTGCTGAGCCTAACGGTAGTCGGTGCGCTGTTCGTTGTAGACCTAGTATTTCCCCATGATACCCAAGCGGTTGCTGCGGCAGTGCCCTTTGAGGCTGCCTATGGTGAGCACCCCTTTAGACCTAGCCAAACAGAGACCAGCCATGGCGGCTTTGTTACCAGTGATGACATCGCAGGCTCTGATAAGTGCGCAGTTTGTCATCAGGATATTGCTCAACAATGGTCTTCTTCTTTGCATCGACAGGCTGCATCTGATCCCACTTATGTGACCAACATAAATCTTTTGGAAGAACAGAAAGGGATTTCGGCGACGCGCTATTGTGAAGGTTGCCACGCACCCGAAGCGCTGTTAACCGGGCAGTTGTCTCCGGGTGGATTACACGGTGGCATTGAGGGCACAACGGCGAATCTTGAAGGTGTTTCTTGCCTCTCCTGTCATGGGGTAACGCGGATGGTGCATTTGAAGGGCGTGGCGAGTTACGAATTTACCCCTAGATCGCCTTATCTTTTCGAAGCCAACGACTTTCCTCTTGCTAGCGCAGTGAATCAGCTTCTCATCCGAACGGATCCAGCTCAGCACAAACAAGATGTGGGTAATCAGCTGCTTCAGGATCCTGCGCTGTGTGCTGGCTGTCATGCGCAATTTATGGATGCGGACCTAAACGGCTGGGGCTGGGTGAAGATGCAGGATGAATATTCTGCCTGGTTAGCTGGACCATTCTCTGGCCATGACTCGGAATTCTCAGCCACTAAGGTTCAGCGGTGCCAGGATTGCCACATGCCGAGAGTGAAAGCCAACGATCCTTCTGCTGATGCTAACGGTTTGGTTGCGTCGCATAATTTCCCCGGTGGCAATACTGTCATACCGCTGCTCGCGGGTGACCAGGATCAGTACGAGGCAACCGTTGCTATGCTGCAAAACAATGGCATGCGGCTCACCATCAACCGCCCTAATCGCCCGGATGCCCAACAAAACCAGCAATCTTTAAACGAACAGATACGCGGTAATTCTGAAGCACCGTTTTACGTATATCTGAATGAAGACATTGCGCTGGATGTGATTGTTTCCAATCAGGGAGTGGGCCATGATTTCCCGGCCGGTACGATTGATTTGGGAGAGGCCTGGCTCGACGTTAGTGTGCTAGATGCTGAGGGCGACATTGTGTTTGGGTCTGGCAATGTTGTCCTGGGCGATGCGTTGCCTGATGGCACACATATGTACAAGTCTATAGTGGTCGATCGACAGGGACGGGAAGTGTGGCGTCATGATCTTTTTAATATGGTGGGAGAATCGTTTAGACGCATCATTCCTGCTGGCGAGGCAGACCTCGCTAACTACCAGTTCACGATACCGGGCTGGGCTAAGACGCCATTGACGGTCAGTGCAACGCTCAGGTATCGCAAGCTTAACGAACGCTATGCCAAATTTGCCCTTGCCGAGCGCTATTTCCCTGTGCCCATTATCGATGTCGCGTGGGACTCTCTACTAATTCCTGTACGAATACGGCCAGAAGTTGACCGTATTGATCAAAATTTGTCCAGTCAGGACTAAAACCCCTGAAAATGGCGGTTTTGCTTCAAGATCAATGAAAATAATTCTGATATCTTTTTTGAGTATCACGGTGAGAGGTCGCGTGTTTTTACCTCACTAATAATAAAAAGCCATTCTCGGGATATCTTCACCATGCCAAAAATACAGTTTCGGGCCCTGTTTTCTGGTCTTCTCCTTTCTCTCGCATCAGCCATTGCTTGCGCCGAATTGCTAGAGGTACCGGCGGCAGATTTTTCTTTAGCGATCGAGAAAGAGTCGAGGTCTGCGGGGGTTCTTAGCTCGACCGTGACGATCACAAACCTTTCCGCTGATGCATTTACCGGACCCATCAACATCGAAGTGGTCAGCATAGCGAAAGAGCACTGTAAAAAACTCGGCAAAAAGTCCCACAAAAAATCGCATAAAAAGTACGACAAGAAATCCGATAAAAAGGCTAAGAGTAAAAAGTCTAAAAAAGACAAGTCAGCAAGAAGTAAAAAGTCCAAAAAGTCTGACAAATCTAAAAGACCCAAGAAAAGCAAAAAATCTGACAAAGACGATAAACCCTGTAAAGCCCGCCCAAACAAAATTCACCAGATTCAGAATGCCGATGAGACCTCTCCGAGCGGCAATCCCGTTTTCATTCTCGAGTTAGAAGGTCTACCCGCAGCAGTGGCAACCACATTCATCCTGCAGAAAGAAGGCGGAGCCGTTCAGCTCATCAGCGGGCGAGTGTTCCAATCCGAAGCGGGTCCCGAGCCTGAGCCATTGCCCAGTGTTGTCATAGCCTCACCAACCAGTTTGACGACGGTTGGCGCGTCGCCAATTTTGGTGTCCGGTACTGTCAACGATTTCGCGACAACATTAACGTTGAATGGCATCGCTGTACCCATCACCAATGGCGCTTTCAGTGCGAACGTCGCACTCGATCAGGGACACAACACGGTCATTGCTCGCGTCACGGATGATGGCGGTCAAGCGGGTACGGCTTCGATTTCGGTCACTATGGACGATACAGCGCCATTCCTAAGTGTCGATTCTCATAGTGAAAATGAGGTGGTTGCAACCTCGTCCGTTGTGATTACGGGTCTAGTGAATGACATCGTGCGCGGCACCGTCGATGAAGGCGATGCAACAGTTTTGATCAATGGTGTTGACGCAGCGGTATCGAATAAAAGCTTTGCACTTGAAGTGACGTTAGCTACCGGTCCCAACTTGATACAAATTGAGGCCGTTGATGCGATTGGCAACTTAAGTACCTTGGCGTTCACACTGTTCTATGAACAACCAACTGCCAGATTCATTGAGGTTGCAGCAGGGCAAAACCAGACCGGCACAATTGGCTCTCTGTTATCCACGCCTCTGCGCGTCAATGTATTTGGAACCGGCGGCTTTCCTGAGTCCAGTGTCCCGGTCATCTTTACGGTGTCTCAGGGCGCTGGTGCTTTTCCCGGTGACGTGCGGGCGATCATTGTAAATTCAGATCTGTTCGGTGCCGCCGAAGTTCCATTTCAGCTAGGAAATAGAGTGGGTGTTGCTAATCAAAAGGTAGAAGCCACTGCAGTGGGTTACAACAAGGTTGTCTTTACCTCTAATACAACGGGATTGCCCGGTAATAAGATTTCCATTAATGCCGGTAACAATCAGCGCGGTAGCGTCGGCGACCAATTGCCAGCACCGCTGGTCGTGACGGTGACCGATGCGGGTGCCAATGTGGTGGCCGGCGCCGAGGTAATATTTGAAGTGACACGGGGAGGTGGCTTGCTCGGTAACGATTTAGCCAGTCAGAGCTTTACAACCGACGGAGATGGTCGGGTCGCCGCTCAATATCAGCTTGGTGCCGTCACTGGGTTTGATGAACAATTGATTACCGCCCGGCTGGTAAATCCGGATGGCTCTGAGTTTACCGCGCAATTTTCCGCCACAGCGTTTGTGCCCGCAGATCCCGGTCTGACTCGTGTTAGTGGTGTGGTGCTGAATAATCAGGACGAGCCATTACCCGGGACGATTGTCCGGGTCGAAGGAACGACTCGCCAGGCAATCGCCGATGCAGAAGGCAAGTTTTTGATTACAGAAGCACCGGTGGGGCCAGTGCACCTGATCATAGATGGTTCGACGACGACGGTCTCAGGTGAATATCCTGATCTAAGTTTTAACCTCGTGACGGTAGCGGGTGTCAACAACGTCATGGTATCTCCCATTTACATGGTGAAATTGGATACCGAGAACAGTGTTTTTGCTGGCCAACAGGATGTATCAATTTCACTAGCTGACTTTCCGGGGTTCCAACTCGACATCGCGAAGGACAGCATTACCTTTCCAGATGGTTCTCGGCAGGGATTTGTATCGGTTACGACAGTCAATAGTTCTAAAATTCCAATGCCTCCACCCGATGGTTTACAACCGCAGTTTATTGTCACAATTCAGCCATCTGGTGCACGCTTCGATCCTCCTGCGAGGCTGACTCTACCCAACATTGAAGGTCGCGGTGCTGGAGAGCAGTTCGAAATGTTCTCGTACGATCATGATCTAGAAGAGTTCGTTGGTATCGGGTTGGGCACGGTGAGCGACGATGGTCTTGTCGTACGTTCGAATTCAGGTGTGGGTGTTATTAAGGCTGGCTGGCATGGTGGTGCTCAGCCGTCAGAAACTGGCTCTGTGTCCGGAACCAGCAGCCAAGTCTGCGATACTGAAACTGTTCAATTGCTGAACCGTAGCACTTCGGTTTTAGCGGACGGCACATTCACCTTGTCGAACATTCCATCGAACCAGGGTTTTGTTAAGGCTCGCGGCACCTGTGTCAAATCAGACGGTAGCGTCCTTACGGGCGAAACTCAGTACTTTCAAATCACTAGCAATCAAACCTCGGGTCCGTTTGCATTAACTTATGTAGCACCAGCACCTGTGCCTACTGCGTTGGCATTTGCAGGCGCAATTGATGTCACCCTTGAGGTTAATGACACATTCCAGGTGGCCGTGACGGCGACCTTTTCGGATAGTTCCACTCAAAACGTCACCTCAAGTTTAGAAGGCACGAACTACAGCTCCTCTAGCAGTGCAGTCATCACGGTTGGCGCGAATGGATTAATCAATGCGCAAGGTCCAGGTTTTGCTCTCATCACGGCTAGCAAGGATGGTGTTTCCAAGAGTCGCGGTGTGGTGGTAACAGCCGGTGCTGGTGCAGATACCGATGGCGATGGCATACCCGATGCACAAGAGATCTCGCTCGGCCTCGACCCCAATAGTGCAGTTGATGCGCAGCAGGATGTTGACGGTGATGGCTTAACGGCACTCGAAGAAATTGCACTTGGGACAGACATATTTGACGAGGATACGGACAACGATGGGTTGGACGATGGCGAGGAACAGGTCGCGCTTACTTCCGCACTACTGGCTGACTCTGATAATGATGGGGTTCAAGATGGCTTAGAAATACTTATCGGCACAAACCCTAACGATGTGAATAGTGTTGATCTTGATTTGTCTTTGGACAGCATTTCCATTAGCCCAGACACGGGTTCGATTCTTTACAACAGGGTGTTGTCTCAAGGCAGCACACAGCTAACGGTCACGGGCCTTATGCTCGATGGAGCGAGTATCGATTTGACCGCGCAAGTGAGTTATAGCTCAAGTGATACCGCGGTTTGTTCTCCTGTTGGTAACACAGGCGAAATTTTTGCCGGACAAGAAGGTGTTTGTGAGGTAACAGCTGAACTCAATGCATTCTCGGCAACCAGCCTTTTGCAGGTATTAAGTTTCAATGGAGCTGTCTCCGGCTTCGTCGACCTGCCGGTTAGCTTTGCGGACAATATTGCTCTCGCAGGTGATGTGATCTATGTGGCTGCTGGTGCAGAAGGGGTGTCGATTGTCGATGTTTCAGATCGCAATGTGCCTCAATTCGTTGGCAGTGTTGTGACCAGCGAAGCAAATGATGTCGCGGTGGCAGGTAGTTACTTATATGTTGCTGACGGCAGCGCGGGCCTGCGCGTCTTTGATATTTCGGCTCCTTTGACACCCGTTGAATTGCCACTACTTGATCTTGGCGACAATTTGCGCGCGCTGGTTGCCTATGGAAATCGTGTTTACGCGACTGGTTTCAGTGGCGCCTATATTGTGGATGCTACTAACCCAGCTGCCTTGTCTTTATTAGGTTCTGTTTCCCAGGGCGGCAATGGCATTGATGCAGACCCCATAGCTGGCGTGATGGCTATTGCTACTGGCAATGCGGCAGTTTTGGTTGATCTCACCAGCGAAGCTATACCGGTTATTCGTGGTGAGGTAATTTTGAGTTCGGTTGCCGATGTCGATTTTGCGAACAATAGTCTAATCGTCGGTGATAGCGGCCTAGGTCTGCGTTCCTACGATATTAGCGACCTGGATGCGCCCATCTTAGTGTCTTCAATACCAGTCAATAATGGTGGTCTGGTGAACGACCTGCGGACTGTTAACGGCTTTACTTTCGCGGCGGATACTTTCTTTGCCAATGGTGTATCGATCACTGATTCACGTTTGGCCCCGGCGTTAGCCGCTAACCAGATTCTAGATTTCTCTGGTGTACGCGATGACGATGGTCGTGGTGTCGATGCTGATGACCAGTATATTTATCTACTGGGTGCTCATCCTGGCGGCTATAGGCTCTACATTGGTCAGTATGTCGCGGACGAAGCCAGCAACCAGTTTGAACCGCTAGGTGAGAATCCTGGTGTGCTCGAATTTTACGCCGGTAGCTTTTTCTTTAGCGAATCTGAAGAGACGATGCGTTTTTATGTCAGACGCTCTCTGGGTACTCAAGGCACGGTCAGCATTGACTACAGCTTGGACGAGGGCTCAATGGATGCTGGCGTCGACTTTATTCCAACATCAGGCACACTCACCTGGGGGGATGGTGACAATTCGCTTCGTTCCTTCTCAATAGATGTCATCCAGGATAGCGAGTTTGAGTCCAGGCAATACCTACTGGGGTTCTTGGCTAACCCAACCGGCGGCGCAAAACTAGGAACTTCCCAAGCGATTGGCGCGTTGATAGACGATGAGTCTGATCCTACGAATATTGATCTGGTCTATACCCGTTACCAAAGTATTCGGGTTGATGAAGACCAGGGGTTTGTACCGATTGAAGTGTTTCGGCACGGAAAGAATATTGGTCCGCTAGAAGTGAGTTACTTAGCGCCAGTATTTGGGATCGGTACGGATGTGATTGGTAGTACCAGTGGAATTATTCGCTGGGAGGATGGAGAAAAACAACCACAACAGATCAATGTGCCGATTATTAACGACTTCACACCAGAACTGCTTGAGCGTGGATTTGTTGAACTGACACCTGTTCTAGGTCAGGCCAATACGAACACTGCCGAGATCACCATTGCCGACGATGATGGTGGGCCGCTTGCGGGTTCCATTGAATTTAGCACACGGAGCTATAGGGCGCTTGAAAGCCAAGGCTCCATTGATGTCACTGTGTTCCGTAAAGGTGGTGCATTTGGTGTTGTCAGCGTGGACTACGCAACCTCCGATGGTCAGGGTGTAGCCGGTGTCGACTATGACGCAACGTCAGGTACGTTGACCTGGTTGGACGGCGATAGTCAGCCACAGGTCATCACAGTACCGATCATTGATAACCTGGTATCCAATCCCTTCAAGAGTGCCAATGTTGAATTGTCTAACCCGACCGGTGGCGCTCAAATCGGCGCTCGCACGAGCATATTTATCTTTGACGAAGACTCATTTGATACGGACACGGACGCAGATGGCCTGCCTGACTTTGCTGACCTTGATGACGATAATGATGGGCTGACGGACAACGAAGAACTTTCGAATGGGTTGGATCCGCTCGATGCAACAGATGCCGATGCTGACCCCGATGGGGACGGGTTTTCCTCGCGCGATGAAATCACCATACATGGCACTGATCCTCAAGATGCGAGCAGTTTCCCGACCGGGGGACGCTTAGATATGCGAGCGGCGCTGACAAAAGTCGATGAATCGGCGGGCTCGATTGACATCCTGGTTCAACGATTGGATGGCAGTGATGGTGCTGCATCAGTTCAATATGCAGCTACGGCATTAACCGCCGCAGATGGCAGTGATTTTATCGCGACGTCCGGCACTCTGAACTGGATTAGCGGTGATACATCGCCCCAGTCGATTACACTATTAATCAGCGATGATGCTGTAGTCGAAAATATAGAATACGTTAGAGTTCGGTTGACAAATCCAGTCGGTGCCGTCCTCGGTAATGATCAAACGACAGTAGAAATCTGGGACAATGACTCCGCTGCCTATCCTGGTCTCATATCGTTTGCGCATTCCAGAATAGCCACACCGGAAAATGCTGGCACGGTCGACTATGAACTTGTGCGACTGGGTGGCAGTGTTGGTGAAGTGTCTCTCGATTATGGCCTTTTTGGACCTGCCGCCAACAATGGCTCGATTTCCGCACCAGGTGGTACCTTGACCTGGATCGATGGCGACATATCGAGCAGGACTATTACGGTCACGATTAATGATGATGGCATAGAGGAAAAAACTGAAGACTTCGGGATATTCTTCACTAATGTGACCGGTGGCGTAGGCCAAATTAATACTTCCAGTGAGTTTATCCTCGACAATGATTCAACTCGAGCAGGTGGCTATGTAGGCTTTGCCCGCGGATTGCACTTTGTTGTCGAAGGTGAAACGAATGTTCAGGTGCCTATCGTGCGTCTCGGCGGCCAGTCTGGCGACACGGGATCGATTTCGCTCTTCAACGCACCATTGAATTCACCGCCGTTTCCCCCTGCGATTGAGGGAGAAGATTATATAAATAGTGGCGGCAGCATTCAGTTTACTGATGGTGATGCAGCCGTTAAGTTCCACACGGTCCAGGTCTTGGATGATGCCATCTGGGAGCCGGGTCTAGTTGAGCTCTATCTCAGTGGCCTGAACATCAACGATCCAACGGTATCCATCGCTGATCGTCTTAGCAGTGATGTACAAGACTATACCGTGTTCGTTGTGTTCGACGACGATCAACCCGTTGATGGCGGTCTTGTTCAATTCACCGCTGCTAATTTGGTGGTGAGCGAATATGCAACGAGCTTCACAGTAGAGAGAGCGAACGGTAACACCGGCGCGACCACTTTTGATCTGACTGTGTCTGGTACCGGTGCCACGAATGAGACGCTAGCGCTACAATACGGAATCGACGTCTTCGGCGTTCAAACCTTGAGCCTCAGTGGTGTAGACACCGCTGGCGAGCAAGGCGACCGAGTCATTACGGTGACGCTGGCAAACATTCAGGGTATCGCAGCGTTCGGAACCGATACGTTGAGTATCACATTGAAAGACGATGCTGATGCAGATGGTGTCTATGACGAAATAGATGCCTTCCCTGCTGACCCCAACGAGTCCGTTGATTCCGATGGTGACGGTACCGGAGACAATCAAGATACTGACGATGATAACGATCTACGCTCAGACTTCTTAGAAGGCTTGATTGGCTCAGGCCCTCTGCAACCAGAGCCGCCTCTTGATCCGGGCTTGGAGTCTTGCATTCTGGATGCAGCGAATGCTTTTGGTTACAACGACGTTAGCCAATTTGGATTCCTAGATTGTCAAAACCGAGGCATTGCGTCACTGATAGGTATCGAGAACATGGTTGCGCTCAGCTCCCTAAATGTCTCTGAGAACCAGGTCAGTGATCTTGCGCCCATTAGCAGCCTCAATAATCTTAACGGCTTCTATGCAAACGGGAATGCCTTATCAGATCTCAGTCCACTGCCAGTTGGCTTGACCAACCTTGGTGTGAATCGAAATAGCATTGCGGATATATCGCCGCTAGCCAACTTGCTGGCATTGAACTTCTTGGATCTTGGGCAGAATTTGGTGACCGATATTACGGCGATTGGTGGCGCGACCAATCTGAGCCAGCTGTATCTCTATGGCAATTCAGTCGGCGACAGTTCAGCGCATATTCTGTCGAACTTTACCCAACTAAGTTACCTAAACATAGATAGCAACCGGCTAACGGTGTTGCCTGCGTTGTCTCCGACTCTGACGGGATTGAGAGCGACTTATAACGACCTAACCGATGTTAGTAGTCTAGGTGCGCTTACGCAGCTGACGAACTTTGAGATCCATGATAATGAAATCCCCGTTCTACCCGATTTGTCGTCGATGGCGAACTTGAATAGCTTTGACGTGAGTAACAATCGGTTGGCCGCCCTGCCGGCCTTGCCAGCGAACGTGACATCCATTCAGGCGCGGCGAAACCAAATTGAAGATCTGTCTTCTTTAGGTGCTTTGATTCAGTTATCTGCTTTGTTTCTAGATGACAATCACATCGGCAATGAAGATGTCGCGCTTGGTAGTGCGCTGTTGGATAAGAACACTTTGCTGGATCTAGATATTCGCAACAATGCGATCAATCAGTTCAATGATCTAGTGGCAGCGTTACCGGGGACCAATATCCAGAGTGATGTGAATCGCCCGGATATTACCAATATTCAGCTAACGCCAAACGACACCTTGAACCTTGATTTGAATACGCAGCTGCAACTTCTGGTGCAGTTCTCGGATGGTGCCTCCGCCAATATCGAGATAACAAGTCCTGAAGGGCTTATATTCGGTTCATTCACCGACGGGGTTAACCCTAGCTCGATATTTTTTGATCCACGTACCGATCAGGGAACCTGGCAGGTGAGTGGGATACAGCATCATGGTGTCGTCTATTATGAGTACAACCAGTATGCGATTCAAAATCTGTATGGCGCATTTAATTCAGATGTTGAAATCACAAGTTCGAGTATCGAGGATCTAGAGCTACCACAGCTACAAAGTGTGACGGTGACACCGACCTTGGTTGATGTATCCGGTGGTATTCAGATTATCAATTTCAGTGCGGTGTTCACGGATAACAGTTCTGGCGTTAACTTCATTCACATGCAGCTATTCGACCAAAATAACAATTTTCTGACCGAGGTCAATTCACCCAATCTGAGCACAACCGTCTCTCTGGATTATCCAGCCGGTATTGATCAGGTGACAGAAGTGAGAATCGGCTGGCTTAATGCAGGGGACCCTGCTGGCAACAGTTTTGGCAGAGACTATACGGATCTAATTTCGGAAGGCTACACTGCGAGTGCCCAAATCATCGGAACTGTGACGCCTACGGCAACTGTTAACGGCAATGTAGAAAACCCAGAAGGTCGTTTCCCAAGTGCACTAGGCGCGCCGGGTTATGCCTTTACCGTCGACTTTGATGGATCTGTTGGTATTGGCTTTAGTTGGAATTTCGGTAACTTCAATTGGGTATCGCTCGCCGTGTTGGATTCGAATGGTGTGCTGGTTGCTGAGGCGACAAATAGCTCAGCACCGATTGTTGCAACCAGTTTAACGGCAGGAGATTACTATCTTCGCATTCAAGCTGACTGCTGCATGGGTAGTGACCCGTTCACGCTTGAGTTCTTCGGCGATGTCTCTGGAATTGAACTCGATACCGATAGCGACGGCATAGTCAACGCAATTGATGTCGATGATGATAACGATGGCATTCCCGATAGCTATGAAGATTCCCGAGTTTTCCTCGATTCATTGAATCGCTCCGACGCGAATAATGACCAAGATGGCGATGGTGCGTCTAATCTCGCAGAGTATCAAGCTGGATCTGATCCCGACGATGCA
>JBLHWG010000097.1:0-15144 GCA_047629055.1 Halioglobus sp. | reverse complement strand
GCCTGTGCAGCTGGTGTAGTTCTTACCGGAGGTACTTCAAAGATGGAAGGCGTAGTGGAGCTAGCCGAGGAGATTTTTCATATGCCAGTTAGATTAGGAGTGCCACAGCATGTAAAAGGTTTGTCAGAGATGGCCAGAAACCCGATTCATGCCACAGGTGTTGGTCTGCTCCTTTATGGGCAGCGAAGTCGAAGTAATCCACGCAGTGAACCGGTAGATACTCGCGCAAAAAAAGGCTGGTTGACATCGATGACTGATTGGATAAGAAAGAATTTTTAAGGTTTACCCCGGGAGCGAAAACGGTACACAAGATACCGATCGCAAAGAGAACGTACGACTCAAGAAACTAGATTAGGAGATACATAAAATGTTTGAACTTGTTGATTCAATAAATGATGCGCCGGTTATTAAATTAATTGGTGTGGGTGGTGGCGGCAGCAATGCTGTTCAGCACATGGTGGCATCTGGCATCGAAGGCGTTGACTTCATCTGTGCCAATACAGATGCACAGGCGCTGAAGAATATGGATGCGCAAACTGTTTTGCATATTGGTCAGAGCATCACCAAAGGATTAGGTGCGGGTGCAAACCCTGAAATCGGTCGTCAAGCGGCGATGGAAGATCGTGAACGCATCCAGGATCTTATCGAAGGCACTGACATGCTTTTCATCACTGCCGGTATGGGTGGAGGAACCGGTACGGGTGCTATTCCAGTAGTCGCTCAGATCGCCCGTGAAATGGGCGTGTTGACTGTAGCTGTTGTGACAAAGCCTTTTCCTTTCGAAGGCAACAAGCGCATGCGAACCGCTGAAGCGGGTATCGAAGAACTCCGTGCACATGTGGATTCTTTGATTACCATTCCTAACGAAAAATTGCTCTCTGTTCTGGGCAAGAATATCAGCCTTCTAGATGCATTCAGGGCTGCCAACGATGTGTTGCGCGGTGCTGTGCAAGGAATTGCCGAACTGATCACCAACCCTGGCCTGATCAACGTTGACTTTGCTGACGTTCGTACGGTTATGAGTGAGATGGGTCTGGCCATGATGGGCTCTGGCGTTGGCCGTGGTGATACGCGTGCTACGGACGCTGCTGAGATGGCGATTTCAAGCCCATTGCTCGAAGACATCGACTTGGCTGGTGCTCGCGGTATTCTCGTCAATATCACTGCTGGAATGGATATGGCCATTGGTGAATTTGAAGAAGTGGGCAATGTTGTTCGTGCCTTTGCTGCTGACGACGCCACAGTGGTGGTCGGAACGGCTATTGACGAGGCGCTGGAGGGCGAGCTTCGAGTTACTGTTGTTGCAACGGGTTTAGGTCATCAACAACAGGCTGGATTGCGTGCAGTACCACAGCAAGTTCAGACTCGTGCTGTAGCAGCTGGTGGTGCTTCTCCGTACAGCCAGCGTGGCGGAAATGGTGGGTCATCTCGACCTACTGCTCCTGTCCAGTCTCCTTATGCAAATTATGATAAGCCATCGGTTGTTCGCAAGAGCGCCAGAGGCGGTGTCCAAGGAACAGGTCCTGCGACTGACGGTCATGATGTGGAATACCTTGATATACCGGCATTTTTACGTCGACAAGCTGACTAAAACCTGCATTACACCTCCTAAATATTTGGCAGGGTGTCGTATTATCCAGTAAAATTCCCGGGTTGCTTGGAAGCGTCGAGTTTGGCGCTTCCAAACTTAACTTGATTTCGTCTGATGTGCTGCCGCTGTGTGGGTATGTCAATTAGGGTGAAGTTGTTCCTGATTTGAAAAAATAGCCCATTGGTCACTGAAAACGTGGCCAGAGATGCTATAAATAATGGCAGGCAGACTTTCCCGGTTGCAGCAGGATTTTATTGTGATACGACAAAGAACGCTAAAAAACTCTATTCGTGCAACAGGCGTAGGCCTGCACACAGGTAAAAAGATCTACTTGACACTCAGCCCCGCACCTATAAATGCAGGCATTGTGTTTAGACGCGCAGATTTTAGTCCGGCTGCGATTATTCCCAACGATGCATTGGGAGTCAGAAACACGGAACTCGCCACCTCTTTGTACAATGATGCTGGCATTCGAGTGTCGACCATCGAGCATTTGATGGCGGCCTTGGCAGGCTTGGGCATCGACAACTGTTTCGTTGACGTCAGCGCCGAAGAAGTCCCCATCATGGATGGCAGCGCTGCACCTTTTGTATTTCTCGTTCAGTCAGCGGGCATCTTGGAGCAAGGAGCTGCCAAAAGATTCATCCGAATTAAAAAACCCATTGAAGTTCGGGTGGATGACAAGTGGGCGAAATTTGAACCTTTTAATGGGTTCAAGGTTAAGTTCACTATCGATTTCAAGCATCCAGCCTTTCGTAGTGATACACAAACTGCTGCAGTCGACTTCTCTACAACTTCATTTGTCAGAGAAATCAGTCGAGCACGCACCTTTGGATTCATGCGTGACATCGAAGAGCTGCGTAAACGTGACCTAGTTCTGGGCGGCAGTATGGATAACGCCATTGTGATCGATGATTACCGCGTGCTTAACGAAGATGGACTCCGATACAAAGATGAATTCGTCAGGCACAAAATTCTTGATGCTATCGGCGATCTGTACTTGTTGGGCCGCAGTATCATTGGCTCTTTCGACGGTTACAAGTCTGGCCATCAGCTTAATAACCTGCTTGTACGAGAGCTCCTGAATCAGCCAAACAGCTGGGAAGAGGTGGTCTTTGAAGGTTCAAATGCAGATGTCTCTCCAATTTCCTACGTGCAGACTGCTGAAGCTACCGGTTAGACTTCTCCAGCTAGTCCTTCCATTAGGAGGCTACTGTCTTAATTTGGCTGCGAGTTTTAATAACTCCTGCCGAAGTTTTTCGCCAGACTCTGTCGTTTTGACTATAGATGATTGATATGGATTGTCTGTCGTCGCTGCAGCCAAGGCAGTCAGGGCCGCCGCTGATCGCGAGCTGAGCTCATTGGGTTTTCTATGAGTCACGCGTGGCTTGGGACTGTCGATAGGTGCAACGTGCCAGCTGGTCGTGTGCACATCCAATTTCTCCGATCGCAGCGCCTGAATCATTTGCCTTTCACAAAAGCGCAACCTAGCTATCCATGCTGCGCTATCAACTGTCACCCGTAGCCGGCCACCCTCTATGCGGCAAAACTCGATATGAGCCGCACTTGATGCTGGCACAATCCGTGAAATCACTTGTTTTATATGATTATTTTGGGCTATCGCGGCTCGCGTTTGCGCGGTGATCAGATTCTCGAATGATTTCATAGCTACTTTTCGACTAAATCCAGATGGCTACTGATGTTACTTGCAATGTAAGCCTGCACCCATATCATGCGTGAACTCGGGTGTTACCGACAGTTTAACGGTATGCAGGCTGATGTGAGAAAGATTGTTAGGCAATCCGATTAAGGATAGTAGGTGGAAGCTGCCGTCGAAGGCAGGTTAAATGCCATAATAAGGGGATGTGCTGGCACGCAGCACTCACGAAATTTCATCAGGCTTTTCGCTTGTTGAGCAACTGCAGCAAAGACTGCCATTAAGGTCCGTATTCATGCTAGCTAAACTGGTCAAGAAAATTTTCGGCAGTAGCAACGACCGCTCCATCAAACGGCTTCAAAAAGACGTGGATGCGATCAATGTGCTTGAGGCTGGACTTCAGTCTCTTTCCGATGAAGATCTAGCGGCAAAAACAATTGAATTCCGCGAGCGTCTGGATAAAGGCACAACGCTTGATTCACTTCTGCCGGAGGCTTTCGCTGTAGCTCGTGAGGCTGGAAAGCGAGCCATGAACATGCGTCATTTCGATGTTCAGTTGGTCGGCGGCATGGTGCTTAACAACAACAAAATAGCTGAAATGCGCACAGGAGAAGGTAAGACCCTGGTAGCGACGGCAGCTGTATACCTCAATGCATTGGCTGGCAAGGGTGTCCACGTTATCACTGTCAACGATTATCTGGCGCAGCGTGATGCTGAATGGATGTCTAAGCTATATGAATTTCTCGGCTTAACGGTTGGTGTCATCGTAGGTGGATTGGCAAGCGATGCCAGAAGAGCGGCGTATGCCTGCGATATTACATACGGTACCAACAACGAATTCGGTTTTGACTATTTGCGTGACAACATGGCGCATAGCCCAGAGCAACGAGTTCAGCGAGGGCTGAATTTCGCGATTATCGATGAGGTTGATTCCATCCTGATTGATGAGGCACGTACACCTCTGATCATTTCTGGTCCCGCAGATGGTGGCAGTGAGCTTTATGGAAAACTAAACGAGGTAGTGCCTAAACTTACTCGCCAACTGGAAGAAGAGGGCGAGGGTGATTACGCCGTCGACGAAAAAGGCAAACAGGTCCATCTCACTGAAGACGGTATGGAGACTGTTGAGCAAGTATTGATTGAGCACGGCATTCTGGAAGAAGGCGCAAGTCTTTACAACACAAGTAATATCGCGGTTCTGCATCACCTTAATGCAGCCCTGCGCGCACGTGTTCTTTTCAAAAAAGACATCGATTACATCGTCAGCAACGATGAAATTGTCATTGTTGATGAATTTACCGGGCGCACTATGCCTGGCAGACGCTGGTCAGAAGGATTGCATCAGGCAGTGGAGGCCAAAGAGGGCGTCACTATCCAACGCGAGAACCAGACACTGGCATCCATCACATTCCAGAACTACTTCAGGCTGTACGAAAAACTCGCCGGTATGACAGGTACTGCTGACACTGAAGCGTTTGAGTTTCAATCCATTTACGGTTTGGAAGTCGTTGTCATTCCAACTAACAAAGCGATGATTCGAGATGACAAGGCCGATTTGGTATTCCTGACGCAGCGTGAAAAATACGATGCGATTATTGAAGACATCGAGCGATGTTCGACACAGATTCAGCCCGTGCTTGTCGGAACAACCTCTATCGAAACGTCCGAATATCTCTCCGGACTACTAAAAGAGAAGAATATAGCCCATGAGGTTCTAAATGCTAAGCAGCACGAGCGTGAGGCGAATATTATTGAAAATGCTGGACGTTCCGGTGCGGTCACTATAGCGACCAATATGGCCGGTCGTGGAACTGATATTGTGTTGGGTGGCAATCTTGAGGCAGAACTTACCGCATTACAGATCGATAGCGTCGAAACACCCGCGGATGATCCTCGAATTGCTTCTCTTAAAGCGGATTGGCTGGTGCGTCACAACGCCGTCTTGAAAGCGGGTGGTTTGCACATCATCGGCACAGAACGCCACGAATCCAGACGTATTGATAATCAGCTTCGTGGTCGATCAGGTCGACAGGGTGATGCTGGTTCCACTCGCTTCTACCTTTCGTTGGAAGACAGTCTGATGCGAATCTTCGCCAGTGATCGTGTCAGTAGTCTGATGCAAAAGCTAGGTATGGAAGAAGGTGAGGCTATTGAGCATCCATGGGTGACGAAAGCTATCGAAAATGCGCAGCGAAAAGTTGAAGGTCATAACTTTGATATGCGTAAAAACCTGCTTGAATATGACGATGTTGCTAACGATCAGCGCAAGGTTGTTTACGAACAACGTAATGAGCTCATGGAAACAGAGGACATGCGGATCATCATCGACGAGCTGCGTGAAGAAATTATTCCAGGCGTCGTTACTCAATACATTCCAGCAGGATCACTGGAAGAGGCGTGGGATCTTGAGGGATTAAAGGTTGAGCTGCAAAGAGTCACCCATCAAGAGTTTGATGTCGCTGCCTGGCTGGTAGAGGCTCCCAATTTGCCTGAAGAAGATATAAGCACTCGGATTCTGCAAGAGTTGACCGAAAACTACAATCAGAAAGAACAAACTGCAGGTGTGGAAGGGCTTCGCAATTTTGAGCGTTATGTTTCACTGCAAGCGTTGGATGAAAGCTGGAAAGAGCATCTGGCCGGCATGGATTACTTGCGGCAGAGCGTTGGGCTTCGAGGTTATGCTCAAAAAAATCCCAAACAGGAATACAAGCGTGAGGCGTTTGAGCTTTTCACGACAATGCTTGGAGAGTACAAGGCACAGATTGTTAGCGTGCTGAGCAAGGTTCAGGTTCGAAGCGCTGATCAGGTCGAAGAAGAGCAGGCTAAAGCCGAGGCACAGGCTGCCCAGCAGCAGGTGACGGAAGTGAGCTACGAGCATAAGGAAGTTGCTAGCGCGCTTGCGGGTGCATCTCAGGCGGATGCAGGCGCAAGTGCGGGCGAGGTCTCGGGCGCACTTGCAGCGATTGCGGCGGCGGCCTCCGAAAGAGGTGGTGCTCGCCAACATGCACAGACTGCTGCTGCCACTCAACCTGTTCGTCGTGACATGCCGAAGGTCGGTCGCAACGAACCTTGTCCTTGTGGATCAGGTAAGAAATTCAAAGCTTGTCATGGGAAATTGAGTTAAGTGGCGGTCAATCTCAATTTGGCCCCAGCGTTTCCGGTGGCGGGTGTTGAACTAGCCACGTTGAGTGCAGGCCTGAAAAAAGACGGCTCGCCGGACATGGTGGTGGCAAGACTCGCCGAGACTGCCAATACGGCAGCGGTTTTTACACAAAGCGCTTTTGCGGCATCCCCGGTCATTTTGGGCCGGCGACATATGAGTAGTAATGGTGGCAGTGTTCGTGCCCTATTAGTCAACTCGGGAAATGCCAACGCTGGTACCGGTGAGCCAGGGTTTATCATGGCTCAAGGCCACTGCGAAGCTTTGGCAACGGCACTAAGCATACCCGTTCACTCGGTGTTGCCGTTTTCAACGGGCGTTATTGGTCAGTTATTACCCGACGAAATCATGAAGCAAGGTATACACAAAGCAGTCGCTGATTTGAACGAATCCAGCTGTTCTTCGCTTGCACATTGGCAAGGTGCAGCGCAGGGCATTATGACCACGGATACACATCCAAAAATCACGTCACGCAAAATCGAAATTAACGGACAGGACATCACTGTTACCGGTATGGCTAAAGGTGCGGGAATGATTCAGCCGAATATGGCAACCATGCTGAGCTACGTCTTTACCGATGCAAGCGTTGCGTATGTCGATCTTGAGCGGCTGCTTAAAGACGTTGTTGACGTATCCTTCAATGCCATTACCGTTGACAGCGATACATCCACGAACGATTCAGTCGTGCTGGTAGCGTCTGGTTGTGGTGAATCCCTTGACCCTGCTCATGCTCATTGGGAGACATTCAAGAATGCCGTTAGCGAGGTGTGTCTCGAGCTTGCCAAAGGCATTATTCGTGATGCAGAAGGTGCAACTAAATTTATAAGTGTCGTTGTTAATGGTGGTCGAACCTCTGCAGAATGCAAAACAGTGGGTTATGCCATTGCCAATTCACCGTTGGTGAAAACTGCCATGTTTGCCAGTGATGCCAATGTGGGTCGACTGCTCATGGCGATCGGCAAGGCTGACGTTACCGATCTGGATGCGTCTCGGGTAACCGTGAGCCTCGGCGATGTCACAGCGTTTGAGAACGCCGGCATTGCACGCGGCTACAGCGAAGAGCGCGGTGCTGCGGTTATGGCCAAAGAAGAGATAGAAGTCACTGTCGATCTTGCTCGTGGAGATGCCTCAGCGACAATATACACCTGCGACCTGTCGCACGATTATGTGAGCATAAACGCTGACTATCGATCTTGATAAAGCGAGTTCAGGTTGTAGCGGGAATCATATTTAATACCATGCGTACTGAAGTGTTGGTTGCGCTTCGAAAGCCTGAGCAACATCAAGGAGATCGCTGGGAGTTTCCAGGCGGTAAACTTGAATTGGGTGAATCTATTGAGACTGGATTGGCTCGTGAGCTGTTAGAAGAAGTTGGAATAGACGTCATCAGCAGTGAAACTCGCGCTACCATTGAGCACAACTACACTGATAAACAAGTGTGTTTGCATTTCCGGGACGTCACCCAATTTTCAGGTTTGCCGGCAGGGCGTGAAGGGCAGCAGCTGCGATGGGTTGCTTTGGTGGATTTGAACAAGCTTCGTTTTCCAGAAGCTAATCAGGCAATTGTGGATGCGTTGCTTATTGAGTCAAACTGAGAATATTTTCATGCAGGGCTAGAACCTGTCTGCGGGTATGTTCAATAGACTCACTGTTGTCTATGACGTCACTTGCAATGCTTAGCCGCTCATCCCTTGTGGCCTGCGCATCGAGAATGGCATTAGCCTGACTTTCATCGGATCCGTCTCGTTCTAAGAGGCGTCTGAGTTGTAGTGAGCGTGGCATGTCGACAACTATTACGCGATCAAAGCGTTCTTGCTGATCGGTCTCAAAGAGCAGTGGAACCGCATAAATCAGATAAGAATGTTGGTCGCTACGAGCATCGAGAATACGAGCATCGGACAACTCCCTTATTAAGGGATGTAGAGATTTATCGAGAAACTCTCGATCGGGTGGATTTGCAAAAACGATGCGGCGTAGTGCGGCTCGGTCTAATTCACCCTTTGAAGTCAATATGGCTGTTGTGAAGTAACGAGTAAGTGCCTTAAGGCCTTTACTGCCAGGTTCAACAACTTCTCGTGCCAGTAAGTCTGCATCAATTACCGGTGCACCAAGTTCTGAAAAATAATCTGAAACCAGTGTTTTGCCACTAGCAATACCGCCGGTTAAGCCAATTAGTAGCACGTGTTGGATCGTTTAGTTAAAGAAACCATAGTACCAGCTGCTTAAGGATTCGCCCCAAAGCATGGCTATCCAACCAGCAGCTGCGAGAAACGGTCCAAACGGAATCGGGATATTTTTGTCTCGGCCTGTAACCGCAATGATCCCAATACCAACAAAGGCTCCCACTAGAGAGGAGAGCAGTATGACAACGGGTAGTGCCTGCCAGCCTAAAATAGCACCGATGGCTGCTAGCAACTTGAAGTCGCCAAACCCCATTCCTTCCTTGCCAGTGACCAGTTTGAAAAGTTGATATACGGACCATAAAATCAGGTAGCCTGTGGCAGCTCCAATAACTGCTTCGCGTAAGTCTGCGAAAACGGGTAGGAGTGCTGCAAGTAAGCCAATCCACATTAGTGGTAGTGTCAAAGTGTCGGGCAGTAGCTGGTGATCAAAATCAATTAGTGTCATTGGCACTAGAAACCAGGTTGCAACAATGCCCAGTACGGCTTGCGGGGTAGGGCCGAGCTGCCAGGCAACTATCACTGACAGAATCATGGTTGCAAGTTCCACGATAGGGTATCGCCGCGAGATCGGTGATTTACAGTTCCCGCATTTGCCTCCTAGTACGATATAGCTTATGACCGGGATATTCTGCAACGCAGTAATTTCATGATTACATGAGGGGCAGCGGGAACGGGGTACGGCCAGATTGAATACTTCAGGTTCGTTGGCTGGTAATAAGTCCACGGCTTCAGTGTTAGTCACTGCCAGCTTGGGCGCATTGTTGTCGCTTTCGAGACTGTTGCTGTCGATGGTTGTAGAGTCGATTGCGCTGGTGTCAAACTCTTTATCGAATTCTTCGACGCCTTCCCGCCATGCACGTTCCATCATGATGGGTAGGCGATGGATGACAACGTTCAGGAAGCTGCCAACCAACAGGCTGACGATTGCAACAACGCCATAAAAGAAGGTAGCGTTTTGCGTTAAGGCATCTAATATAGACATGGTTAGAGTATGGATGCATTGATCAGTAAGCGCAAAGTGCTTGCTGATCGAAAACGATAATATAGCGTTCTGATGTAGTCCAGGCTAGTGACCCACTAGAATGCGTCGCCCATCTTGAATATGGGCAGGTACATGCCGACTACCAAGCCGCCAATGACAACACCCAGGAAACTCATAATCAGAGGTTCCATCAAAGAGGTCATTGCATCTACGGCGTTATCGACTTCTTCTTCATAGTAGTCTGCAATTTTGGCCAGCATGTCATCGATAGAGCCAGACTCCTCTCCTATTGATACCATCTGCACGACCATGTTTGAGAATAAACCGGAATTCTGAATGGATACTGTGAGTCGTTGACCGGTAGCCGCTTCATTCTTCATCACGTGTATGGCTTTTTCGAAAACGCTGTTTCCACAAACACCAGCTACGGATTCCATGGCTTCCACCAAGGGGACACCTGCTTTGGACATGGTGGCTAGGGTCCGTGCGAATCTAGCGGTGGCAGCTTTTACCACAATGTCACCGAATACTGGAGCCTTCAATACAGCCCGATCGAGTGCTTCAGAGAAGGTTTTTGAGCGTTTTCTAGCTTGACCGAATCCCCATACAGCACCCCCAATGCCTGCAAATATCACGTGCCACCAGCTCTGCATGAATTCTGATGCGCTAACAATCATTTTGGTGAACTCAGGTAAATCACCACCCATTCCGGAGAATAGGGATTCGAACTGGGGTACTACGAAAACCAAAAGAATCGCCGTGACGATTAGTGCGACTATGAGTACCGCAATTGGGTACGCCATTGCTTTTTTAATCTTCTTCTTCAGAGCTTCAGATTTTTCTTTATAACTTGCGATTTCCCCCAGAAGTGTTTCCAGAGTTCCAGATTGCTCTCCGGCTTCCGTCAAGCTACAAAACAAATCATCGAACACATGGGGATACTGGCGTAGTGCGTTGGTTAAATTACTGCCGGACTCAACTTCAGCCTTTAGGCCGTTAACCATGTCACGCATGGATTTATTTTCAAGACCGTTCGCCACTATCTCGAACGATTGCACCATTGGAACACCCGCGCCCATCATGGTAGTTAACTGTCTGGCGAAAATAGCAATATCGCCAGCCTCGATTTTCTGTTTGCTTCCAAACTCCTTCGGCTTTTTACGAACTTTGGTGGGAACGATTCCCTGGCGTCGCAATTTTGCTTTAACCAGATCTACATTGGGGCCTGAAATGAATCCCTTCTGTTTGGCCCCGTCAGAGGTCTTACCCTCCCAATGAAAAATAATGGTTTTCGATTTCGCTACTACTGCTTTAGCCATGATCTAGTCCTTGGTGACCCGGTTGGCTTCTTCCAGGCTTAGAACACCCTGGGACACCTTTTTAAGTGCGGATTCCCTTAGATCGGGGATTTTTTCTTTTTTTGCTTGGTTGGCAATGTCTATAGCATTACCACCTGCCATAATTAGTTTTCCGATCTCCTCAGAAATTTTCATGACCTGATAGATGCCCACTCGGCCTTTGTAGCCGTTATTGCATTTTGAGCAACCTGTCGCCTTGTAGATTTCTAAGTCATCGATTCCTGCTTCATCGAAACCCTCTTCAATTAGCAATTCTTTAGGCAGATCTGTGTCGAGCACTTTACACGATGGGCACAAGCGTCGCCCCAAGCGCTGTGCGATTATTAGTGATACGGCAGTTGCAATATTAAAGGGTGGAACACCCATGTTAATAAGTCTTGATAAGGTCTGTGGCGCGTCATTAGTATGCAGAGTAGACATCACCATATGTCCAGTTTGAGCAGCCTTTATGGCAATGCTTGCAGTTTCAAGGTCACGAATCTCGCCGACCATGATGATATCCGGATCTTGTCGTAAAAATGATTTAAGGGCTTCTGCGAAGGTCAATCCAGCTTTTACATTAACGTTTACCTGATTGATACCAGCAAGATTAATTTCCGCAGGATCTTCAACGGTTGAAATGTTGGTGCCCGGCTCATTGAGGATGTTTAGCCCTGTATACAAGGAAACTGTTTTACCGCTACCGGTTGGTCCGGTTACCAGTATCATTCCATAGGGATTAGCAAGTGCGTCCATATAGAGCTTTTTTTGTTCAGGCTCATACCCTAGTGCATCGATACCTAATTGGGCACTGCTTGGATCAAGAATACGAAGGACAGTTTTTTCACCGAACAATGTTGGGCAGGTGTTGACACGGAAATCAAAAGCCTTATTTTTTGAAACTTTTAGCTTAATTCGACCATCCTGAGGAACCCTTCGTTCTGAGATGTCCATGCGGGACATCACTTTTAGCCTTGCGGTTAAACGACCAGACATGGATAGTGGAGGATGTGCAACTTCTTCCAGTATTCCGTCTACGCGATAACGAATACGAAAGATTTTTTCGTACGGTTCCACATGAATGTCTGAGGCGCCACGCTTGATGGCATCGAGTAGGATTTTGTTGACATAGCGAACGACCGGTGTCTCGTTAACTCCTGATACATCAGCTTCGTCAATATCAGAAGTATCAGTATTGACTTCTTCAAGATCAAAAGAATCATCTAGTCCGTCAGTTATTGAGTGGTTTTGATCCTGTACCTTCCCCCTAAGCTCGGCAAGCTTGTCATCTTCAACAATGATTGCTTCTACACTGAGTCCTGATGAAAATTTGTATTTATCTAGAGGCTCGGAATTCGTGGGATCTGATATTGCTATGAATAGCTTTGAACCCCGTTTTGCTATAGGCACAGCATTTTGAGTCTTTAATAACTCTTCATTTAAGTATTCTTTGGGAATGCCCTCAATCTCCAGTGAATTCAGATCGAAGCACGATAAGCCAAAGTCAGAAGCAACGTATTGGGCGATAGCTGTTGCATTGACGCTACCGGTATCAATTAGCGCAGAGATAAATTCCTTACCTTGCGTTCTTGAGATCTCTGTTGCTTCAATGGCAGTGGCCTCATCAACTAGATCATTGCTGACAAGTTGTCTTGCTATGCCATTGAGAGATGTATTAGTTGTCATAGGGAGCTCTTGCATAGAACAGGTGACTAATCAGTAGTTCAGCGGTCATTGTCAACAGGATCGGCCGGAGTCAGTCTCTCTTGAGATTAAATAGTTAATAGCTTGGCCTAAATGGCCGTAGGTGGTTCTCTTACACGAAAGAGCCGTAAATACGCGTTTAAAGTCTCTAGACCCAAAAAGCCAATCACTTCACGTGACTGGCTTTTACGAACAACTACCTAGATACTATTCGAAAGAGAACAGGTGAGTGTGGGTCAGATCCCCGCCGGATTCCTTTATCGTTCAGTACACAGTGCTGCAGCAACACAGGTGCCGGTAATACCCCAATCAACGGTTTGGGTGTTGGAAGTGCCAGTAGCTACAGATTCAGTCGGAGTCATAATGTAGGTCATTCCATCCACCTCACCGTTTCCTGTGGCTGTTATTACTTGAGTGGTAGCGTTAAGAGTTAAAGAGGTCAGTACGCCACCTGCAGTGGCATTGTTATCCTGAATTCCATTTGTATCAGGATCACAGTTAGCTAACAAACCGCCAGTTTGATAGCATAATTCCACTTGCTGTTTAAGCTCAGTCGCCAAAACCACAATATTCGCAAACTTCGCTCTTTTTGTATACTTACCGTATTGTGGTACTGCAACTGCCGCCAGAATACCGATAATCGCAATTACGATCATTAATTCGATTAGTGTAAAACCTTTTTGAACCTTATTCATTTGTCACTCTCCCGAGTTTAAATTTATGTAGATCAGCGTGAAGACAGACCTACAAGAGATGTATCGTCACTGCGGACAATTGGTTAAGTGCAGAACATATGCCAAAGTGGTTTTTGCTTGCTGATGTTAGCTATCTAACGGAATTACAGGTGCTTAGGAGGTTTTGGCTGGAGTTGTTTTATGTAACTAGTCTCCAATTTCATTGTCATCCTTGTCACTAAGTGACAGTTGTTTTGTCATCCCTATGACAAATGTGATGAACCTCTTAAAATTTGTAATGCAACAGGTAACGTGGAGCAGCTCGTGTGTTAGTTATTTATGTTGGCTGGCTTTAAGTTAGGTTATTCGCTGTATAACACTTTGCGGAAGTAGGGCCGTTTTTTAATTTATGTGCCTGTTGATTTGTCATCGATGCCATATTGTTGTAAACGATAACGGAGTTGACGATACGTTAACCCCAGTACAACAGCTGCGGCTTTTCTATTCCATCGTGTTTTTTCAAGTGCTTGCTTGATAGTCTGCACTTCATCGTAGTAATTCTCACTTGAGTGATTACTCTTTGATTCAGATACTTCGATATTTTTACTAAGTGTGTTGGCCAAATGTAGATCAGACGTTTCAATAACGTTTGATTCACTTAGGGTGATGGCCCGTTCTATAATGTTTTCGAGTTCGCGTACATTTCCTGGAAAACAATAGTTCACCAATGCCTCTTCAGCCTCTGGAGAGAATGATGTTGGACGGTTGCTTGGATCCCTCTTTTGAATTGATTGCAGTATGTGACTTGCTATAATTGGAACATCAGCTGGTCGTTCTCTTAAGCTGGGTGACTCTATACAAATAACATTCAAACGGTAGTAGAGGTCATGGCGAAAAGTACCCGAATCAACCTCGGCACTAAGATCTTTATGACTTGCACTTAAAATGCGAACATCCGTTACCATTTCGTCTGTGTCTCCTACACGACGAATAGAGCGTTCCTGAATAGCTCTTAACAGTTTAACTTGCATGTTAAGAGGCAACTCAGCAACTTCGTCTAGAAATAATGTCCCGCCCTCGGCTCTTTTGAATAATCCATCGTGATCGCTGTGGGCACCCGTAAAGCTACCTTTCCTATGCCCAAACATCTCGCTTTCCATAAGCTCGGGCGGAATGGCGCCGCAGTTAACGGCGACAAACGGTTTGCTTATGCGCGCACTATTATCATGAATAAGATGGGCTATGAGTTCCTTGCCCGTGCCTGACTCACCTGTGATCCATACAGGGGCGTTTGTTTTTGCAACTTTTGCAATCATTGAGCGAAGCTTTTGCATTGGTAGTGATTGTCCGATGAGTACATCAGCGCCAATATGTGAATCTATTGATTCTGTGGTACTCAGTCGTTGTGATAGCGCTTCCAAAGAAGGACTTGTAGCGTCTACGCTATCACTGAATGTATCGGAAGAGCTTGCCGTACTTAGATATATAACGTTGTAGCTTATAGCCTGAGTGACCAATTGCCTCAGTAAATTAATATCAATAGGTTTTGATACAAAGTCGAATGCTCCACTCTTCATCGCTTCTACTGCCGAGTCTATATTCCCGTGTGCGGTTATAACGGCAACGGGTAGATTGGGCTTTATCTTTTGCAAGTACTTTACAAACTCAACGCCGTTGCCATCTGGCAAACACATGTCGGTTAGGCAAACGTCAAAGTCGTAGGTTTTAAGCAGGTGTTTTGCATCAGCTAGGTTGCCTGCGGTGTGTGTATCTAGACCAATACGGTCCAGTGACATTGCAATGAGCTCCCGGATGTCAGGTTCATCATCGATAACTAGGGCACGTTGAGGCATGGC
>JBLHWG010000096.1:0-15252 GCA_047629055.1 Halioglobus sp. | reverse complement strand
ATCTACACTACTTGCTACTGGGTTGGCATCTGCCAGCTTCACAGAGGCTTGAGCCTTATGCGGGGAAATCCGCACGTAGGGTTCTTAGCGGAGCCGGAGTCAGCAATGATTCCAGCTTACCCTACAACTCATCAGAAGAAGACTCAGAACACTTTGGAATGGGCTAAGACCAGCAGCACTGCACTAATTATTAGGAGCTTAACTTACAACAATCGATTATTTAAAGTTGGATTCAAAGATTTCAACTTCACTTAATCGACCACGTAAAACCGCAGTCCCCTTCGAGTGAAATTCAAATCTTTCGTGATCGCACAATTGCTTAGTTCTTAACGACAGAAGGTTCGTAGAATGATGCAGCTTGCTTAATTCTTGTAAGCGCGCCGCAATGTTCACATCATCACCATAAACGGTATAACTCAATCGGTCTGGGGTGCCAACGAATCCACCGACTACAGTACCGGTATTCACCCCCGCTCTTACAGCCAGTTTTATACCATCCGTGAATTCATGATTGGCAAGAATTTCCTGAATTTCCAATGCCGCTGCGATGGCACTACTTGCGTGATCCATGTCTTCGGTCGGTAAGTTGAAGCTCGCCAAAATAGCATCGCCCTGAAATTGATTTATGACGCCATTGTTTCGTTCAATCGGTTCTGAGATAACACGAAAATACTCATTGAGCGTAACAATCAATTTTTCCGGTGAGAGTTTCTCGGCCATTGTGGTAAACGAAATTATATCCAAAAAAAGGATACTGGCTTCGCGCGTTTCAGCTTTTGTGTCGATCAAAGGTCCATCGGCATTTGCAATTTGTGTGGCTACACTTTCAGGGACAAACAAGGATAGATTTTCAGCAGTATTGGATTCTACGACAGAACGAATCAATAAATGCCTGCCTCTGGCAATGGCCAATGCCAAAATAAATGTGACTACTAAGATTGAGATGATTTTATCTAATTCACCACCAACCAAAACCATGTTGGAAGTCAGGTATTCAACGTAATCCTGAGTGATTACTGATTCTATGGTTTCGTGAGCCAATGCATACCACAGCAACAACACCCAACCAACAGATGCGACAAGACCTGACAACAATACAAATCCTGGCTCAAATCTCAGTGCTCGAAGTGAGATAAAAATAAAGACATAGAGCAATGTCGGCGCCTTCAGGTAGAACGATGGGGGTTGCATGTACTGAAGGTGGAAGGACCAGATCAACAACATCAGCAAACCCATATCAACCAATATGGAGAGGATTAAGACCCAAATAGCCAAACGGTCTTTATACGCTAAGTACAGCCTAATGCAGGTAAACAAGAAGTACGCTAACAGGAAAACAGGTACCGGTTCGAAGGTTGCACCTGTAGGCAATGTTTTTGGGGCTGCCGTATAAAGAATTGAAAACAGAATCAGAATTGAAATTTGAATCCAACCGATCAAGCGCTCACTGTTGTTTTGCTGTCGTTCAATGGTTAACCGAATTTTCTCGGGCAGCTCATCATAGTCACTTCCACGAAACAGCCATAGCTGTTTGGAGCGAAGAAAAGCCCAGAGATGAGCAATCGAGCCCAGGCTCGGACTCGGACTCGGACTCGGTCCCTTGGGCGACTCAGTCTTCAATCTTGCGATACCGATACGGATCGCGAATTCGTAAGGCATTCCATAATGACAGGAATTGTGTGCCTATTCGATGGGCAATAGCGTCTGGATTGTGGTCCAACTTTAGAACTCCTGATGTTTACAGCAGTGGCAGTTACTCGCGCGAGGCCAACTGCTGTTTATATTCTAGCGAAGCAGAACAGAACCCACCATTGCCGCCATCAATAAAATGTAAGTGCTGACTGGAGTTCAGGTCAAACAATAAACAAGTCATTAATGCTTGCTCTGTTTCAAAAAAACCAAAGTCAACATTGCCTGTTGCATGCATGTCGTCCAGAATTGCACGAATATCGGTCACTTGCTCAACTGTACAGTCGAGCACCATACGCAATACATCGTCAAACTTGCAATAGTCACTATTGGCCTGCTTCTCTTCGCTATAAGCCTCCGGGTTGTACGCTCCAATAGTTACCTTAAAGCACTCCATAATCCATTGAATAAAACTATTGCCAGTGACTTCCAAGCGTCGGCGTAAGTACGAATTTTCACCGCGTGTAGCTCTTGCTTCAGCTGCTAACCCTTCTGGAGGCCAGCTAAATTCCAACGACTCACTCGTAACAGGACTGGCCTGACTCAACTGAGTGCCAATTACTTTCGTTAGTTTGGACAAGACTGAAGATACGATTATTTGCTTCGCTTGAGGCTTGATCGGCAGACACAGGATGTGTCCTTTCTGTGTCGGAAGAGCTCTCCAACGACAAGACAGCCCAGTTAAGTCTGGCAGCCCGGGTAGCTCGTAATTTCTAGCCGCATGGCGCTCAGAGATAATGTCTGATTTAACAAGTTGGTCGGCCATCTCCACACCTCCTCCTCCAAACATAGCAAAGCTATTGTCAGCCGACACTTCATAGCGGGCAACCAACACATCCGCCCCTGGTTCACCCGCATCACTGACAGGGACAAAACCGATTCTCAGATCAAGGTTAAAATCATCCTTCGCCATAGAGCGCGTGCGAACAAGTGCCGCTTCAACTTTTGGCACTACTGATGGCTCTACGAGCAACGTGGCGCCATCGCCACCAAATACAAATGGCCATTCACGTTTACCAGTGGCATTCTGAATTGCACAGATAACGGCACTTCCAATCATATTGACGTCTTTATAACGCCCATCGGCAATCGTTTTCGTTGAACCACGAATGTCCGCAACAACGATGGTCCAGTTATCTGGAGCTGGGTGGAAATTACTATCATCCATCACTCCGATGAATTCAGTAATTTTAGGAAGATCATTAAAGAAATCAGTAGCCATGTACGCGTTTTGATTCCATCACGATTAGTCCAACTTCAAATCGAGTAGCTGCAATTCACTGTATAAATTATCAAGTTCATAAGGCTCGACGCACTGACTCACGAAATACCGGGCAACTGGCAAGGGTTCGTATTCAACCTCCGATGAAGGCTCATGAACTAGACGCCCATCCGCTGCCAACACCGAGGGCTCATCAGGGAGAAGCATTGAGGCCAGTGTCTGAGCATTGCGGGTAAAAAGCACTCGGTCGCTGACGTGCATCAAATCGAACCAGAGAACATCATCCTTCTTACGCTTTATAGAAAAGAACAACAGTGTTTGTTGACCATCGATCTGCAGGAGCATAGGAACGACGGGGAAATTCGCCATGTCGTCGATCATTTTACGCTGAAACGGCTTTACCAACGGTTTAATGGATGTCGCATCGTGGAGCAAATTGATAGAGCTAACAGCTGACTTCTGTTTGCGCCATAGATAACGGTGATCTTCTAGGACACGGAATCCCAATGCTTCGACAATACCGAGAGGCTTCCTCGAATTTGTCAGGGTCGCATAGGTCAATGTCGGATTTTCTATGGCCGACTTGAGCATCGCTTTACCAAGACCTTTGCCACGCATTGTTTTATCCAGATACCACGAACTCATACTAACTATTCTCTCAACACGCTCGTTGCTTCCAAGCGTTCGATCGGAATACACCATTCCACAAAAACCCAGTATCTCACTATCAGACTCGACAACACGTCCAAAGTCTGGTTTTTCCAAAAACCACTCGTAACTCATGAGCTGACGCCATCGTTCCACTGGAATTTTGGTATTCATTTTCGTGTGCAGCAACGAACAAACGGCTTCTATATCTCGACTCTCTGCCAGTCGGACAAAAGCGGTCATATTGTCCCCTTAAAAACAACAGAAGGAGATACCCATCGGGCACCGGGGTGCTGCTTGACCGTATCTGCCAGGCGCTGTGAAAATTCCCAACCTTCATCGTCCAGATCGATATGGTGTGTCAGATAACCCGTGGGCTCAGCGGCATCAATCATCCCGTTCCTTTTGGCAGCCAGGTGCTCAAGCAACTGCTTGATGGTTTTTAATTCACCACCAAATTTTGCACCCATTTTCCAACGAATCGGATCACAGTGAGCGTTTACTGCGTCCAGTCCCTTTGCCAAATGAATTGACGATCGTGCGCCGAACTTCGATACAGCACGATACCCTCTTGAAGCAAGAGGCTCATATAACAGTGGGTCAATCCGATTCCAAGGGGGCACAATAACAGGCAGAAAATGACTTCCGAAAAACGTTTCCAATTGGTCTCGCCCACTATCAAGCTCGGTTAGTACAACGTCCACGCCTCGATGTAATCCGAGTTCCCACGCACCCAAACCTTGCCCTCTAGGAGCATGATTTACGTGTGCATAGCCGTGCTGTGCGACTCGAACCAGTGCCGACTGTGAGAGCATCGAGGGCAGTGCTGAATCGCACTTTGCCGGTATGACGGCTATTAGCAAACCAGCATCAGCAGATACCTCGATGAGTTGCTCTAGTTTAGGCCCGGGAGCTATGGCATCATCGTCGCGCCACCACAGCTCTGCAGGCACATCACGATCTCTCCATGCATCGAACTCTTCGTGCAAAAGCGTCCAGGGATCATCGTCATAAGAATTCATAATATATAGATATCTGACAACTGCACCCAGTTACACTGCCGGCTTTTTTTCGCTAGCTTCCAGAGCAGCTGCTCCAACAGCTTGGCTTTCTGCCTTAGAAAGTTGCGCCGTATCGCTATCCACTTTAACCCTGACTTCTTTACGTGCAAACTGAATGCCGTTTTCTTCAAAATCACGTTGAATACGCTGGAATATCTCTTTGCGAATCATGAATTGTTTGCCAGGCTTAACCATGAATTTACCTCGAATGACAATACCGACGTCATCAACGTTAATGACTCCCTGTGATTTAAACGGTGATATAAAATCATCAGCAAACTGAGGATGCTCAAGAAGGTCAGTACCAATTTTCTTAAAAATTCGCTTCACTTTTATCAGATCAGTTTCAAACGGGACTGTGAAAGTCAATTTCATGATGGTCCAGTCTCTTGAATAATTCGTGATTTTCGGTATTTCGCCATAAGGAATTGTGTGAATGGCACCTCGGTGATGACGTAGCTGCATGGCCCGCAATGAGATGCGCTCCACAGTGCCGACGGTGCCTTCAACGTTAACGTATTCGCCGGCCCTGAATGCATCATCTATGAGGAAAAACAATCCGGATACAATGTCCCCAACCAGTGTTTGTGCACCAAAACCAATAGCTATTCCGACAATACCCGCACCGGCAAGCAAAGGTGTTGTATCGATGCCCACATGGCCAAGACTGACTAATAACGTCATGACAACAATTATGCTCTGAACAAACCAGATCACCAATGGCAACACGGTTGACAGCCTGGATCCTCCAACACCACCTTCATTGCCTGAGGGCATTCCAGCCTCATCGGCATCAGATTCTGGAGTTTCGTTGGCCAATCCTTTAGTTAATATTAACGTGGAGATTTCCCATACTAAATATCCGACGGCGTTTATCCCAATAAAATCCAGAAACTTTTTGGCCGAATCAGCGCCAATGTTAGAGGAACTCATGTCCGTCAGATTCAACTCCCATATTCGAGAGATAAAGAACAAAACCAACATGACAGAAACAACTCGCGCCATCCGGATATAACAGCGCATGGTGGAGTGATGGGCTTTGCGCGCAACTGTACCATCACCCGTAATCTGAGGAGTCAGATGCCTTACCAGAGCCCTTATTGTCGTGTCCAAAAACGGGGCTAACAATAGTATGAGCATAGTAGAGTACTGTGCACCTTTAGCGAGAAGATGCATCTGCTGCTGCGCCGCTAGCACTTCCACCAGCAACCAACTGCTCACTACAACCGTCATGGCATAGTAGGGATACCACTTTGCTACTCGCTGCTCCATGGGGGTTGCGTCGTTATTCGGTCCATTCAGTATTTCTGTGAATATATTTCTTGCCCTCCACGCAATAAACGCAAAGTAGAAATGTATAACCAAGTTAAACCAGAATCCTATATTTGTCGCACCATGCTGAGTAATACCTGAAGCATCCCGAACATCAAACATCGTTAGCGTCAACCCAATCAACATGACCACACCAACTAGATGCCTGTGTAAAAATTTAGCCGATGCATCCGATGTGTGTATGAGCCTTAGATCAGATCGCTCCGGCGCCAATACAAATTTTACAATAACCGAGAACAGGCGCGGAATGAGGACTAAATTCCAAAGAAAATGATGGGCAACAAACTGCCCTGGTTCCTCGATTAGTATATTGATAGCCAGTTGGGTCACAACCATGAAGGCCAGTAAGCCAGATAAATCCAGCAACAATCGACGGCTGAGCAACTTAAACACTTGCCCCAGTGTGTAATCGTCTGATGTTTTATCTATTACTGAGCGAAACTTTCTTGTTAATAACCGAACGAATAATTCAACAGCAATACCGATAAAAAGAACGCCGAGGAACCCACCAAAGAGCTTCCATCTCCCGTTTTCGCCAAGTTTTCCCAGGAATGTTCTGAAAACATTCCGCTGCCCCTTGATTAAATTAGGTAGGGTCCGCACAGCTCGGTTAATGGACAACGGAACACTGGTCGTAACAAGGGAGAAAATACTCTGTGCTTCTGAATCTGCAGATACAGCTTGCCTTGCAGCAACAACGTCCAGCTGTTGCAACAGTAACTCTCTTACCTCTTTATCTGACAATCTGGCTACTAGCTGTGTAACGGCCTCTGGGCTATCAAGCAGTGATACGTCTGGCGAGGCACCTTCCTCGCCAGAGGACGTGCTAAATACCTGAGCAAACGACTTTGTGCTCATGCCTATTAGCATGAACACACTGAGTACTATGGCCGATAATTTCATGGACTTCATTTTATGGACTGCATGCTCTGGTACATACGGATTGAATGACACTTCATCGATTAAATGTATCTGACTAAAGAAACTCAACTCTACTCAACATCTGAAAGTTCATTTTCTTTACTTATTTGCTTGCCTTTAAATTTTATAATTCTCTGAAAATACTTAGCGTTGGATTCAGAAGCGAGTGCCCAGATGATGCCAGGAGCACGGTTCTCTGATTTAAATAACGCCAATGTATTTTCGATGATTGAACCTTGCTGCTGCTGGTCCAAGCCCGATATTGGCTTGTTAAGAACATAGAAGTCAGACCGACGCATAAGCGCCCGTGCCAGGTTCAGCTTCTGCCGCTGAACTGCAGAAAGCCGCCTACCGGATGGTCCAACATTAAATTCCAGCCCAATAGAATAAAGATTGTTGTACAGCTCAGGCTGTTGATCTAGTAGCGGCGCAACAACGTCACGCAGTTTTTGCTCACCATTCTTGATTTTGCGATCTACTTTGCCGAAAACAATATTATCGAGCATGTTGGCTGACGATAGAAAATTGTTCGAATCATATATTTCAATGCCAAGTTTCAAATCCTCAGGCATTTTCTTATGCAGCAATTTTCGGATTTCCACAATTTTCTGCATCAAACCGTCATCCAAAAGTCCAAATCGATAACGAGGCTCTGAATACTTAAAACTAAGATTTATCCATGCCATACGATCAGCAGCGCTAATACTGTAAAGCTCCTTTCCGATACACCGTTGATGTAGCTCTCTATACATAGGCATCTGAGACGACTCTATGAGGTCAAACTGATCGAAGTGAGGATGGTCTTCTGGAAGATCAACGAATAATTCATTGAATATCTCGGCGATGCTCATGCCCATGGAGAACAAATGAGCATCGAGTCCGGTTTCTTTCAACATGTTGTGTAGATAAGTATTAACTCCAGCGTAGCGTGTGGAGTCTTCCGGATCTGTCAATATTCCAAATAGAATATTCTCCAGAACCGTCGCCTGCCCGTTGAAACAATCAACATCAAATGGAATGATGAGGCCGCTCAGACCGTTCAACTTCAGCTCTTCCTGAATGGAAGCTCTCAAGCTAATGATCTGATTAGCAAAACCAGGATCAATCTGCGACGAGATCTTAGAATGTAGTGCAAAATCAAAAACGTCATCTGAGAAATTGACAGCTCGTAGTACTTTTCTCATGGCATCCACAAAGCTGCTATCGGCGGTCAATCCAGTAACTTGGTCATGATCAATCCAATTGCTATTCAGATCTAGCACTGGATTAGCCGTACGTTTGGCCTCGGCTAACTCCCAATTACGAGTAATAGCTTCAGCCCCCGTATACTCCACAGGCTCTAGAGGAATGTGCTTCAATCCATAAAGAAGATTCTGCTGTACGGTGCCATAGAAAAAATAGGTATCTGCTGAAACGTAGGTAATTTTCCTACCTGTTACGGATTCCGGCAGGCTCGATAAATTTTCTTTTCCGGCCAACAACTTACCTTGTGCAGGACGGGTAATTCCTCCAAAAACTTCCGCAAGTATATTGGCACCACTACTCGCATCTCCTAATATTGCCAATGATTCCCCGGCAAGTACAGACAAAGATACATTTTCTAGGGTTACGGCACCACCATGGTCTTCAACTGTCACGTTCGTAGCAGCCAATTCCGATATTGGCTTGAGTTCGTTGTGAGTGGTTACTGCTTGAGAGTCCGAATCAATCAGTTCTGCAACATCAAATTGCTCGAGGAGCTGTTCGTATTTAACTTCGACATCTTGCTTTGCAAGATCCCAATCAATAAGCGCTTTTAAAGGTCCCGGCAATTCTTTATAAGCTGCTATGACGGCTACTAATTGGCCTACATCTAAGCTGCCGTTAATCGCCAGGTAACCACCTAGGAGATAAAAAAGAAACGGCGTTATTTGAGCCAGAAAATTATTCAGGAATTTTATTTTATATTTCCAGGAATATATCTGGAAACGTATCCTGAACAAAGTGGCTAGTCTGTGCGCAATATCCGCTCGTTCATAGTTGGAGGTATCGAACGCATGAACGGTTTCAATACCCTCAACTATTTCGGTAACTCGCCCCGCCAATTGTCGGGCTGAGATTTGCCGCTCACGCCCGAGTATTAGCAAACGTGCTCTCAGGCGAGGTATCAATACCAACTGGATGCCTGCCATAAAAAGTGCCAGCAAACCCAGCCAGACATTCTGTACAACTATAAAAATTAAAGCAGTAATAGCCTGCCCACCTAAGAGCAGTGGTTGTACATAAGCCTCAGCGGTAAATCCGCCTAATGGCTCAACCTCATCCTTGACCATACTCGCAATTTCACCACCTTTGATGCGCCTGAATTCAACGGGTAGAAATCGTAATATTCGATCGAGTAATTCATACCGAATTCTGCGCAGTAGGCGCTCACCCAGAAGTCCCTTGTAGGTGTTTATGTAATATTTAAACAACCCATTAATAATCACCAAGCCCAGAAACATCATGCTCAGGCCTAACAGTGTGTCGATACGGTCAAGTTGAATATCGCCAAAAATGCCTGGTAGAAACGGCTGTGTTGCTCCGGCCTCTTCAAACCCACCCCCTTGAATGGGACCATTGATTAGCATCTTGGGTAAATCAAATGCAAAATAGAATGGAACCATGGACACTAGAACAACACACATGATCCAGAGCTGTTGCCGACTGGTATGTTTCCAGATATAGCGGTTAAATGTTGATTCCATATACTTACGGCCGGTGTTCACTGTTTAAGGGATCAAACCCGCATGAGCTTAAGGCATCATGCAAAACCTTACTATTGATTCTCACTCACGACGTTTTTCTTCAATCAGTTTCAGAAGTATTCGGGCTGTCTCACTAGAACCGTCTGTATTGAGAGATGATCCCATCTGCGCAGGCGCAGCTTGAAGCAAACTCGAGCTAATCCTTGATGCTAATTTTTTGCCAGTCAAACCTTCAGAACTCAGCATATTTGCAAGCCCCATGTCCACAAGTCGAGTAGCTCGATCAAGCTGTTCTGTTTCTCCTGATGAACTGTACGGTACAAGTAGACAACGACACTCAGCTTTCAATATATCACTTACTGTATTGTATCCGGCCTGCGAAACAGACAACTGTGCTGATCGAAGCAGACTGGGAAAATCACTCCGGAATTCTTCGAACGTGATATTCGGTGACGCCAGCCTTATTGACGCTAATTGGTCGTTAATGGGTGAATTTGGCCCTGTAACAATGCACCATGTTAGGGATTTCGGCAGTAATCTGGCAGCATCAATAGAGGTTTTCACTAAATCTACACCTACCGCACCACCACCTGCTGACACAACCACATCATAGGCCTCAGTCTTATCTGTCGTAGGTTTGGCACAGACAAGTCCTGAGTAGACGATTTTCTCTTCAATTTGAGAGGCCTTTGGAAAGCTGTCTGTCAGCCTTGCAAATGTCGGATCGCCATGAACTACTATTTTGTCAAAGAACTGACTAATCAATTGAACAACGTAATCGTCACGCCCAGGCTTTGTACGTCTTTGTAGAAAATCTCTGATAGAAGACACGAGAATCGGCTTGGGTTTAGTTGCCGCAATGGCATCTATTAACGGCAACAATTCAAACCTTAGCTGTCGCCGACCAAACGGAAAAGCTTCGAGAACAACAAGTTCAGGTGCGACATTTCTATAGATTTCCAATAATCTGGCGCCACGTTTGGCCTTGAAATCATCGTCAATTTGCTGATCATTAGAGTCGACGATTGACGAGAAATCTCCATCACGAACCGCAATCGGCGGTAATTCGACGTGCTCGATACCGGCAGGAGGAAAACCTGACACGGGCATTCCGCCAGTGACCAATGTGACATGAACATTGACATCAGACAGTGCTTCGCAAATACGCACAGAGCGCATCAGATGCCCGATGCCCAGTAAGTGCTGGACATAAAATAAAACTCGAGGCTGCCACGACTCAACAATCATGTTGATCAGCCTTTGCTTCTTCAAACAAGGTAATCAGCTGCTGGACACTTGTGCGGTAATCCAATGTCTCGCGCACCTTGGCCTCAGCGTTACGCCCCAGAACCATTCTTAACGCTGGCGATCCAATTGCCTGGGATAACGCACTGGCTAACTGCTCAGGACTCTCCGACTCAACCAACAGTCCATTGATTTTATCCACGAATAGTTCTTGTATACCCGATACACGAGTTGAAACACATGTAAGTGATTGGCTTGCAGCCTCGACCAGTACGTTGGGCAAACCGTCACGATCACCGTCCGCTGTCACTCGACAGGCAAGTACAAATACATCGGCCCGTTGATAGTGAGACAAGACTTCGCTCTGATTAATGGCACCCGCCCAAACAATCTGCTTACTGATACCAAGCTCATGGGCCAAGCTTTTCATTGCATGTATCTCACCGCCATCACCTACATGAATGAATTTCCAGTGCAGATTATCTGGAAGCTGCGATAGCGCTTTTAGCAAAACATCATATCCCTTTTTTTTAACGGCTCGACCTACGCTTAATAAAATGACTGGATTCGAAGCTGTGCTCCCATCACGGGCTGAAAGGGCTCGGTCAGATGGAGGAAATCTTTTGAAATTAAGTCCGTGATAACTCAGGTGAACTTTAGACTTATCTTTTGCCAAACCCCGTAAGTGATCATAGCCAAACTCTGTGCATGTCACGGTCCAAGCGGCGCTGTTCAATTTGCCTGTGATATTCCAGTTGGGAGAGGTCCAGATATCTTTCGCGTGCGCCGAGACAGACCAGGGAATTCCAAGGATTTCACTGGTGTATACGGCAACATCAGCCGGTGTATGAAGAAAGTGTGCATAGATCCAGACACCGCCTACTGGCCATTCTGAGGCGAGCACCATCGCTTGACCAAAACGGCGAAACCTGCTTCGCGATACATCACGCTTCACATCGTATAAGAAATGTTTAAACGCTTTGGAGAACCCCGGCAATCGAACACATTTGATGAGTCCTCTTATAACTCGTAGCGGCGACAGGTGAAGGTATTCAGGAAGGTATGTAACCGGCGCTTGTATTTCGTCATGAACAGCATGACGCTTTAGATCTGTCGGATGTCGCAGTGAGACGAATTCAAGCTCCATTCCCGCCTGCTCAAGCCCTAGTAACTCCTGAGCGATGAACGTTTCAGATAAACGCGGATATCCTTTTAGTACTACAACGACCTTACCCATCGCCAATTGCGCATTTTGACGCTGTATCATTGCTTAGATTTACGAGCCTGCATGATAACTTCAACACTATCTGACAAGTTTTGCAGACCTTCCATTTTTACAGCAGAACCACGTGTCGAAGGTTTATCGCGCGCCAGAAGCGTCAATATCGCATTTGCCATTTTTACGGGATTATCTGCATCATTTGGAAGTAACATATCAACCATGTCCAATTCAGCAGCCCTTTGAGCACGCAATAGCTGCTCTTCACGAGGTACCGTGCGCGGCACGATCAGCGCTGGTTTATCAAACGATAATATCTCACAAAATGTGTTGTAGCCGCCCATGGAAACCACTGCTTTGGCGCCGAAGATCAACTCCTCTAGCCTTGAGTCAAAATCGATGACCTTCATGTTATCTATTTTCTTGCCGCGTTCGAGAAATTCACTACGCTCTTTACTCGGCATATACGGGCCTAACACAACCACTGTTTTGTGAACAAGCTCCGAGCACTGTTCGTAAGCAGACATTACGTTGTCTATCAGATCGATACCATCACCACCACCGCCAGTCGTAACCAGAAGATATTCGCTTTTCTGTTTTTTCTTCAACCGCTTATTATCGGATGTTTGCCGCTTGAGAAAACCAACGAATTTGATACGCTCACGCATACTTGTCGGAACGTTCATTCCGGTCATCGGATCATAAAAATTCTCAGGGCCATAAACCCAGATATGATCGTATGTTGAGTCGACTTTGTTAATTAGGTCTTTACGCGCCCATTCACTTGCCAATAACCGCGGAGAATCCATCACATCTCGCAGCCCTAACACTAGAGTTGCATTATTAGCTTTCAAATAGGTGAGTGTCTCGCCAAGCTCACCATGCAAACCCATCGGTTCCTTATCAACAATAAAGATATCCGGGTTAAACGTTTCAGCGGTATGGCGAATGATCGACTCACGCATCCTGATGGTATCGCCAATGTCTATATGGCCTGCTAGAGACGTGTACTCACCATTACGAAGTTTGATAACGCTAGGGATTTTGACGAAATCAACTCTTACGCGAAAATCAAAGGCGCCGGCAATTGCTGAGCCTGAGATTATAAGCACACTGATTCCGTGGAAATTCTCTACCAGCGAATGGGCGATCGTACGGCATCGACGCAAATGACCCAAGCCAAACGTATCATGACTATACATAAGGACTCTGGCGTGGTCTAACCGCTTCACCATAAGAGACAGGCCTTGTTTGCTAACGCAAAAAAATCAATTCGATACACCTCATCCACCTAATATATTCATTTATATGGGTCAGCTGAGTCACGCAGGCCATCACCCAGGAAATTAAAAGCCAGAATAACAATAATTACAGGAAGAACCGGCAACAGCAGCCAAGGGTAAAGCGCAATAATACTAATGCTCTGAGCCTCGGTTAACAGTATGCCCCAGCTCGTAATGGGTGGTCGCAGCCCGATACCCAAAAAACTCAGTGCCGTCTCACCCAGAATCATGCCTGGTACGGTTAACGTGGCACTGGCAATCAAGTGAGACATAAACCCCGGGACCATATGCTTACGAATGACCCTTCCTCCACCAGCGCCCAAAAGTTGTGCAGCGACTACATAATCCTCTTCGCGAAGCGATAGCAGCTTTGACCTAACCGCTCTTGCTAATCCAGTCCAATCAAGCAGTCCGAGGATGACTGTGATACCGACGTAAACCAGCAGAGGACTCCATGTAAGCGGAATGATTGTAGCGAGTGCCATCCATAACGGAATACTGGGAATAGACTGAAGAACCTCTGTAATTCGTTGCACGATCATGTCGAACAGGCCGCCCCGATAGCCGGCAATACCGCCAATCACGATCCCTAATATAAAGCTCATCGTGACACCGAGTATGCCGATAGTAAGCGACACCCTGGCTCCATAAATAGTCCGAGACAAGACATCACGACCGAGTCGGTCAGTTCCGAAAAGAAATAATTGTCCACCTTCCGCTGGGCAAATCAAATGGACATTTGAGTCGAATATATTCCAGAATTTATAGGAATCGCCACGGCAGAAGAATCTCAATGGCTGAACATCGCCAGGGATATCGCTGTAGGTACGCCGCAAGTTAGTCATGTCCAGCGTCATTTTCTGCCCATAGGTGTACGGCCGTACAAGCTCACCATCACGAAAAAAGTGTACCGATGCTGGCGGTGCGTAAATAAACTCTGTATCGCGTGTGTGCAAATTATAAGGAGCAAGGAATTCGCAAATCAGTATCGCCAGATACATGGCGATGATGATTACACCCGAAAATACAGCGACTCTGTGTTGTCGAAAATACCACCACATCAGTCGCTTTTGCGAGGCATTCGCTACTGGACCAGCATGACTATTATCGGCCTCGACATCATTGGGATCGTAGGGTGCGTCAGAAACGTAGTGCTCTAGTGGAGCTCCAGGTGGTGGCAATGGTGAATTCATTGGCCTCTTCCCGCGCCGAAGCGGATCCGCGGATCTAGAAGTGCCAATGCAATATCTGACACTAACACCCCGATGACTGTCAGAAATGCAAGAAACATTAAAAACGAACCGGCAAGGTACATATCCTGACTTTGCAACGCTTTGATTAACATCGGTCCGGTTGTTTCCAGCGATAAAACAATTGCGGTTACTTCTGCACCAGAAATGACCGCCGGGAGAATAGAGCCAATATCGGACACGAAAAAATTCAATGCCATACGCAACGGGTATTTGAGTAACAATTTACGCGGCGCCATGCCTTTTGCCCGAGCCGTAACAACATACTGTTTTTTTAATTCATCTAACAGATTAGCCCGTAGACGACGCACCATACCAGCGGTACCTGCCGTTCCGATAATCAAAACCGGGATCCAGAGATGCTCCAGTATCGATACAAATTTATCCCACGACAACGGCTGATTGAGATACTCACGATCCATCAGATGACCTATCGAGGTACCAAACCAGATATTTGCAAAATACATCATGACCAGTGCCAATATAAAATTGGGCACGGCAATGCCGATCATTCCCAGGAAGGATAATCCGTAGTCCCCCCAGCTGTATTGGTGAGTGGCAGAGTAGATACCAATAGGGAATGCAACCATCCATGTGAAAATTATGGTGACCACTGATACAAGTATGGTTAGCCACAAACGCTCACCAACGACTTC
>JBLHWG010000095.1:0-15252 GCA_047629055.1 Halioglobus sp. | reverse complement strand
AGAGTTGGCCGGCGACACAAGAACCCTGAAGGCGACAAACCGAGTATTAACGGACTCCCTTAGAAAGAACGACGCCACCATTCAAAAAGCACGCGCTGAGGCAATCGAACTCAACAGGCAGAATGCCGAAACCCAAGAGCGGTTACAGCGAATCATTCAGCAGAAAGAACGTGAAATTGCTAATAGTACCAACAACTCAAATCCGGAGGCAGACGAGCCTCAAGACCAGCACGGCTCAACCTGCGCACCAACAAAGTGCGTTGGCAGTGTAGCAGGCACAAGTCTGGGCATGGCTTACGATGATGATCTGGACGAAGAGTTTGAGGCAACGTTGTCGGAAACTATCGATACGGGACCCAACGATCAAACACCAGAGAGCGATGTGGCGGCAATGAACAACGCCGATACCATTGCGTTCAACCCCTCCGATCTGTTCGATTCCACCTTGCAGATGTCAGCAGACGATTTCGCACTTCAAAATCGCCAACTTTCCCTACCAGATGACTCGGAGTTTGAAGACATTATCGATGATACTGCAGATGTCAGCGGAATGTTTATGGATGATATGGAAGAGTCAACAGTGGCGCTTGATGATGATTCTCTCGCGTATGCAAAACGACCGTTTCCCGTGAGTAATGTCGATTAAGCAAATTCCATGAATAATACGAGTTAAAATGAACTCCACTCTTTACTACATTCACGACCCAATGTGCAGTTGGTGCTGGGGGTTCTCAGCGTCACTTCGTACACTAGAAGAAGCTCTACCTGCAAACATTCAGATGACAAGGGTTCTGGGGGGGTTGGCAGAAGACAGTGAGGCTGCCATGCCGGAAGCCATGAAGCAGGGGCTTATGCAAACCTGGAAACAAATTGAAACTGCGATACCAGGTACTCAGTTCAATCACAATTTTTGGACTAACAATAAGCCACGTCGGTCTACATGGCCGTCGTGCAGAGCTGTTATTGCCGCAAGAGAACAAGGCTCGGCATTGGAGGCTCTCATGATTCACGCGATTCAGGACGCATACTATCTACAGGCAAAAAACCCGTCTGACACCGATGTGCTAACTGATATTGCGCGCCAAATAGGATGTGACGCACACCTGTTTGCCGAGCAGATCCACAGTGAGAAAACCAGAAACGATTTGATTAGCGAAATGCGATTTAGTCGAGAATTAGGCGCCCAGGGATTTCCAAGCCTTCGTTTAAAAACAAGCCAAGATCAATTGTTTGAAGTGCCAGTGAACTATAACAATCCATCAGTGATGCTTGATCAAATCGAACAAATAAACCTCGCTTAGGTCACAGATTCCTCCGCTAAAACCTGCTTCCATCACAGCATTGCAAGTCTTGGAAACTGAAGTTCTGATTGCTGCCGTTACACCCCACGTAATAGACGTTGAACGTGGGCATGACAAAAATAACAAAAACACTGCTACTGTCATCATCGTTGTGGATCCTATCTGCCTGTGGTGGTGCTGGCGATAGTACTCTTGCGCAAACAAAGCAAGAACCGACAACTGGTGCGGCAACTCCCCCATCTGCGGGTTCAACAGCATCTCCCAACACAATACCGCTTCCCAATACAGAAGTAAACAACGCCGCTCCCGATGGACCTCTTAGTCCTTCGGACGCTTTCCGACTGGTTGAGCAAACGTCATTTGGCCCACAATTAGATGATATAGAAATGGCTCGAATCATTGGGCCAGAAGCATGGATCAATGATCAGATGCAACTTCCAGCGACACTGCTCAGTGACACTCTCAGAGAGCTTGATAGTGAACGTTGGAATGAATACGTGAACGCCTGGTGGCGGCAAATCATACAATCCGATGATCAATTAAGGCAACGAGTGGCCTTTGCCTTGAGCGAAATTCTTGTTGTATCGGCGCATGACGGTCTGAGCTCCGAACAGTTTGGCCTATCCGGTTACTACGACATTCTTATCCAGAATGCGTTTGGTAACTATCGGGACATCTTGGGTGAAGTCACCTTAAATCCTGTCATGGGTGAATACCTGAGCATGAAGGGAAATCGGAAACCAGATGACGCTGAAAACATACAACCGGATGAAAATTTCGCAAGAGAATTATTACAGCTATTCAGTGTAGGACTTGAAATGCTCAATCAAGATGGCACGCCGCAGCTTGACGGGGGTGGCGTCCCACTGCCGACATACAATCAAGATACTATCCAAAATTTCGCCCGCGTTTTCACCGGATGGCATTTTGCCAATGCAGAGGACTTTCGTTGGCCACAAAACAAAGACTACCTATCTCCTATGACTGCGTGGCAGGGCTATCACGACACGGATGCAAAGACATTATTTCAGAACGAAGAACTACCCGCAGGTCAAACGGCCGAACAGGATCTCAACGCAGCACTCGACAACGTCTTTAATCATCCTAACGTTGGAACTTTCATTTCCAAGCAGCTGATTCAGCGGCTGGTTACCAGCAACCCTTCGCAAGAGTACGTTTACGATGTAGCCGCTGTCTTCAACCGAAACGTAAGTGGGGAACGAGGATCGTTAGGCAGTGTTATCAAAGCCATACTCATGCATCGTGAAGCGCGAACAGGTCATCTTGACTCCCCAGAAACATTTGGCAAGATACGCGAACCCTTGCTTCGCGTAAGCCATCTGTGGAGAGCCTTTGAACCCGAAGCCATTCATTTTGATTTCAACTACGGCTGGGTTAAAAACGAGCTTTCGCAATCGCCGCTAAATTCATCTTCTGTATTCAATTTTTTTCGCCCCGATTTCAGCCAACCTGGCGAAATCAGTAGCCGTGGACTGAACTCGCCTGAGTTTCAGATACTGGATGAATCCAGCATCATTTCGATAACAAGCAGACTGTTAGCCAGCACGATCTGGGCACACAACCAAAAAGACGAGATCAATGACCGGGAAATAGCTATCGACATTAGTGACGAAGTAGCGATGGAAGCCGATACCGATGCCCTTTTAGATCATTTGGATTTGTTGCTACTAGGGGGGCGCATGACACATGGATTGCGCGCCGAAGTAATAGCGCTTATGAATGAACGTGACTATCAAGGTGCTGATGCGCAAAGAGTCGTTGAGGCCATTTACCTTATTACATCTTCTCCTGAAGCAGCCATTCAACAATGAAAAAAGTACTTTGAACAAAAAGATTTACAAAAAGTGATACAAACTCTTTACTCATTTTTAATTACTACTAGCTTGGCACTTTATATTTTCACGAAAATAATAATAACAACCGACAAATACTGTCAACTAGAAAATAGCATCACGGGCCTTGAAAATGAATAGTTACACTAGACGTCGATTTCTTAAATTAGGTACACAAACTATCGCAGGTGCCGGCTTGGCTCTGGGCGCAGACCCCGCCCTGACACTTGCACATGCAGCCGATTCAAGCTTAAGCGACACCAGTGACTACCGCGCCTTGGTGTGTGTTTATTTAGACGGCGGCTGTGACGGATTTAGTTTGATGGTGCCCACAGGCTCATATGAGCATCAGGAATTCGCAGCATCACGTGGCGGCCTAGTTATTCCACAAAATCAATTAGTTCATCTTCAAGGTGGTGCTTCGCCTATCGGCTTGCATCCTAATGCCACTGCTCTGCAGCCTCTTTACGATCAGGGACGACTGGCAATGATTGCGAATGTGGGCACCCTGATTGAACCGACAACGCGTGAACAGTATGAAAATAATGAAGTCCTACTCCCAGCACAGTTGTTCTCACATAGCGACCAAGCTATTCAATGGCAACAACTACAAGGGCGTGGTCGTGCAAAGGAAGGCTGGGGAGCGAAAGCAGCTGACTACCTCGCATCATTTCAGGAACGAGACTATCTGACCTCAATTTCTCTGGCCGGCTCAAATTACTGGCAATCAGGTCATGGCCAAAGACCCTTCACGCTCACCGAATCCGGAGTTCAAGAATATCAGGGCATGGACACACAAAACGAATGGCAACGACCTCGCCGCGAAGCATTTGAGCGTGTTCTTGATTTACCCAGGCGTCATGTATTTTCAAACGCCTATGCGGATCTGCAGAAAAGAGCTATTTCCGTCACTGCCGAACTCGGGCAGGTACTTGATGGCAATTCAGTATTATTCACCGACGAGCCGCAGGACAATGAACTTGCAAGTTCCCTGAATATGGTCGCGCAGTTGATCGCCGCCCAAGAGCAATTGGGCCTAAGGCGGCAAATATTTTATGTGCGCATGGGTGGCTTTGATGTCCATGACAATCAAAGTTTGGAACTACCTGAATTATTCCAAAAGCTTACGGATGCTCTCGCCTACTTTCAGGAGAAGATGGATTATCTGGGCAAAAGCGAAAGCGTAACAACATTTACAGCATCCGATTTCGGACGCTCGCTTCTGTCAAACGGCGACGGTACTGATCATGGTTGGGGTAATCATTTAATGGCAATGGGGGGGGCTGTGAATGGAGGAGACATATACGGAACGCTACCTAGCCTCGACGCTCAAGGCCCGGACTCTGTTAATAGAGGACGAATTCTGCCTACAACATCTGCCACACAATATGCGGCCTCACTTCTTAATTGGCTGGGCCTGGATGACGATGAGCTGAATATTGTGCTGCCCAATCTTTCAAATTTTGCTGTCAGAGATTTAGGATTTCTCTCTTAACCCACTATCTCTTGGTTAATAAGTTCAAACTGAAGTTCGGTGCGGCTGGCTTTAGTGAAGCAGCTTTGGACATACAAAATTCTGGGCAACTGTTCTTTGCTCATGAATTAGAAGAGCGAACTAACGGCGCGAACAGGGTCGAGTTCAGTTGAGGTGCTCGAACTTCCTATCCGAAGACTCAGCTCTAATTTACAAACAGCGAAGTAAATTCCATCGTCAACGGCGCTTTATTTCAGAGCATCGATTCTCTCCTGAAAGTTACACAATAGCTCTAAATTCTCATGATTATATCCGTAGAGAATAAAGTCCAAGTTTCCGACGCAAATAAAATCGAATTTGTAAGTTTCAATTAGCGCCACAGGTCTGTTTCCTGTTTGACACAGATGTCGTCTAATGAGACTCTAAGTCTCATTACTGGGCTATAAATGATCCGGTATGCATAGTCATTCCAGAAGAAATTTACTTTTCTTCTTGATTACTGTTAATAAAGTGCGGCTTAGAGGCGCAATTTAAACCACTCAGTGGAGGAGAAAAGTTTGCGCGTATGCCGCGCTCGCCAATCGCTTCCCTCATTATAATAATTCCCTGGAGGAACTATGAAATTTACACATCTACTCGGCGCAACTGCTCTGAGTGCGGTAATGGCAGTTGGCTCTGCATACGCCGAAACCACCACAATTCGTGTGCAATCGGTGATAGGAGATGCAGCAGACGAAATGGTCATGCTGAAGGAATTCGCCAAAGACGTCTTCGAGCTAACAGGTGGCTCACTGAACATCGAAGTGTTGCCTGCAGGCGCCGTTGTCGGCCCTCGCGACATTATGGACGCGGTTGACGCCGGCCTTGTCGAAGCAGGTTTTGCTTGGACACACTACTGGAGCGGAAAGCACGTTGCGGCGAACCTTTTTGGTGCTCCTGTTGCGGGCGCAGGTGTTGGCATGGACAACATCGCGTTCCTTAGCTGGTTCCAGTATGGCGGTGGTAAAGAACTTTATGACCAACTGTGGACTGAAATGGGCGTGAACGTCAAAGGTTTCATGCTGCAGCCTGTTGGCCCAGAGGCATTGGGTTGGTTTCCAAAGCCTATCAAGTCTATGGACGACTTCCGTAAGTTGCGCTTCCGTGCGCCTCCGGGCATGGTAGGTGCCGCCTACGCTGAAATCGGTGTTCCAGCCGTTGCAATGGGCGGTGGTGACATTCTGCCAGCGCTGGAAAAAGGCACAATCGACGCAGCTGAATGGTGCTGCCCAAAACCTGACTCTGTCTTCGGCTTCCAGAAAGTTTTGAAGCACTACTACCTTCAAGGCTTGCACCAGGTTGTCATTAACGCCGACATGTATCTGAACCTGGATGTCTACAACGGCCTGACCGATGTTGAGAAGAAAGCGCTGGAAGTTGCAGCAAATGCATCGCTGTCCAAGTCCATGTCCTACCGCATCTACGAAAACGGTAAAGCGCTGAAGGATCTGACCGACAACCACGGTGTTATTTTGGAGGACACTCCTGCGGACTACTTCACCGAGTACATGGCCGCTGCAAAGAAATTGTTGCAGGAAGCCTCGGACGAGAACGAGTTCTTCGCAGAAGTCTGGCAGTCGCAAAAAGATTTCGCGGACATCGCGGTTCCATTCTGGGCTGGTGCACAGACTTCAAACGCAAGTTTGGGTAGAGCGCACGCTGACACACTGAAGTAAGTTCAACTAAGTACGGGCTCTTGCACGGAACCCGTACGTTCGTCTGTTGACACACTTGAAGTAATTTCAGCAAAATACGGGCTCTTAACGGAGCCCGTACTTTTTTGTTTTCCAAGCGCCACATTCTGACGCTTCGAAAAAGAAAACGCGGGTTTCAAATCCTCATCTAACGAAGGAAACACCACACATGGCCGAAGAACCGAATCCAGACGATCTGGAAATCGCCGACGAGCTTATCGCCGAACGACGCTCCGAAGCCCCTGGTGAAACGCCCAAGGACATGACGGCCTGGCAGCGCCCGATCACAGCCATCATCGACGTTGTGAACTATCGTGTGGGTCAGATCATCGCGCTTCTTTTGGTGCCATTGATCGCAGTGGTGGTCTTCGAAGTGATCTCGCGCAACTCCTTTACGATCCTGCAAAACGCGGGCTTTGAAGACTTCGCGCGATCCCTCAACTTGGGGCCCACGCTTTGGGTCTACGACACCAGCCGCATGATCGCCGGCGTGCTGTTTATGGCTGCCGCCGGCTATGGGTTAATGCGCGGCGTTCATATTCGCGCGGACTTCCTTTATCGGCTCTGGTCGAATAAGACGCAGGCAACCGTCGATGCAACGTTGTATCTGTTGTTTTTTATCCCTTCGATGATCTTCTTTACCGTCGTTGCTTCCCAGTTCTGGTGGGGGTCCTTTATAACTGGCGAGACCAACCAGGTCGACAGTGCCTGGGGACCATTACTATGGCCTGCGCGCCTAGCCATGCCGGTCGGCGCTCTCCTGTTGACGGTCCAGGGCATTCCGGAGATTTTCCGCGCCTTCCATAAAATGGGCAAACAACGCGAACGCTGGTTTGTGCGAATCCTGCCGATCTATCTGATTATTCTGCTCTGGCTGGTGCTGGCAGTCTTTGCACCCGACATCGTTCCGGGTGGCGCTTGGTTCACTGATTTGATGAGCGCGCGGCCAAACCTTCCTAAACCTATCATCGGCGCGATTATGCTTGGGGCGATGCTGTTTGTGATCTTTATAGGCTTCCCCATCGCGTTTACTCTGATCTTCCTGGCCTTTGTGTTCGGCATCTGGGGAGCGAATTTCAAACTCACTACGCTGCTGATGACGCTGAATACCAACTCTACCATGCTGAACGATCAGCTCATGGCCGTGCCTCTGTTTGTCTTGATGGGCATCGTAATGGAAGCGGCCGGATTGATGGAACGCCTGTTCACTTCGATCCAAATGATCATGTCCCGCGTGCGCGGCGCTCTTTTTATTGCGGTCCTGATCGTCTCAACCATCTTTGCGGCCGCAACCGGAATCGTTGGTGCCTCGGTGACACTGCTCGGCATTATGGCGGGCGCGACGATGACCCGAGCCGGTTACGATGTGAAACTGTCGGCAGGAACGATCACAGCGGGCGGCACCTTGGGCATTTTGATCCCGCCGTCAATCATGTTGATCGTCATGGGCCCCGTGTTGGAAGTCTCCACGCTTGATCTGTTTCGCGGTGCGTTCATACCCGGTGCCCTCTTGGCCACGCTCTACTTGATCTACACGCTGGGCCGATGCTGGCTTAACCCGAGTTTGGGGCCCATCCTTGCGGAAGAAGACCAGCCAGACACGTCCAACTTCTACGGGGCCGAAGTTGCCTTGATCTGCCTCGGCGTCCTGACAGTATGCCGTGTCTTTGGCCTTGGGGTTGGCGGCGCATTTGCCGGACTGATGCCGTTTGGCGGTCTGGTAGTTTTACTGGCAATCATGGCGGTGACCTATGCCGCGTATCGACGCGTAAGCATTCTGCGGATCGTCGTGCCAATTGCCGTCTTGTTCCACCTTTATATGATCTACGCCAATATGGCTGACGGCGGTTTGCCGATCATGTCGATCGTCTTAGGCGCTTTCATTGTCCTCTTGGCATATCTAGGCCGACCAATCTATGACAAAGTCAATGACTTCTACTTCTCAGATCTCTGGGACGAATTTTTCGCAGGCCTGATGCCGCCCACGATCCTGATTTCCTTCGCGTTGGGCTCGATCCTGCTTGGCTTTGCGACCCCAGCCGAAGCAGCTGCCATGGGTGCCTTTGGCTCAATATTGCTTTCAGTTGCCTATCGCAAATTCAATATCCCCAGCTTTTTTGACAGCTTGGTCAAAGCCCTGGAAATCACGGTGCTGATCATGTTCCTAGTCGCGGCCTCCAACTTTTTTGGTGCCGAATTCAGTATGCTTGGAACGCCGAAGATGATGACAGAGGTGCTCTTGGGTCTTGATATGTCACCCTATCTAATCTTGCTCTTGGTGATGGGCCTGATCTTTCTATTGGGTTGGCCTTTGGAATGGGTACCTATTGTTCTGATTGTTGTGCCAATATTATTGCCAACGGTCGAGTCACTCTCGGTGCATGGTCTGGAGCGTTATGACCTTATGGTCTGGTTCGGAATTCTTGTCGCGGTGAACCTGCAAACGGCTTGGCTTTCGCCGCCGGTTGCGCTGTCAGCCTATTTCTTGAAGGGTGTGGTGCCGCAGTGGGATTTGAAAGATATCTACCTTGGTATGATGCAGTTCATGTTGGTACAGCTTCTTGGCTTAGTCTTGATCTTCATATTCCCACAACTAGTACTGTGGCTACCTAGGGTTATGGCAGGTTAGGGGTGGGGCCTTTGGCTCCATATACCTGCTACCTCTAAACCTGATGTATTGCGAAACCTGCACGAGGTCCTCTCGTGCAGGAGCGGTTGAGATTGCGCTCCTACAAACCGCCTGGCAATCGCCGCCAGTAGCTTTGGCCGCCTGCGTCCCCGAACTAGGCGCCCCTAACGATATTCACGATAGTTTTCACTAATTTAGTCATAAATTCCTCTCTAGCGCTTTAACCCTCTTTAGCAAGAAGGTACCCTTATGCCACATTTCGTAATAATTATTAGATAACCCTGTGAAAGCACTTGTTTATACCGGCACGCAAAGCCTTGATTTTCGAGACGAACCTGATCCAACAGCCCCAGCCGGCGAATCACTGGTAAAAATTGAAGCCTCTGGCATTTGTGGCTCTGATATGCATGCCTGGCATGGCCATGATGCGCGTCGGATCCCCCCCATGATTCTTGGTCACGAATTAGCCGGATTGATCGTTGGTGGCCCACGAGACGGTGAAAGAGTAGCCGTCAACCCTTTGATCAGTTGTGGCGTGTGTCGAGACTGCCGAGCTGCGGCGCCTAATCTATGTGCAAAACGTGATCTCGTTGGACTCGGCCGCGCCGGCGGTTACGCACAGTACGTATCGGTTCCAACCATCAATCTGTTCAGCATTCCTGACTCCCTGTCAGCAGTTCACGCCAGCTTGATGGAACCGACAGCAGTATCCTTACATGCAGTGCATCTTGCAGAGCGAGTCCTGCATAGGCCTATCTCAGAATGTCGTACGCTGGTCATCGGTGGTGGCGCGATTGGCGCCTTGGCAGCACTTATACTTCAAGGCAAAGGTGTACGCGAAATTGCCATTGCAGAAACCAGTAGCTTTCGTCGGGAAAGTCTACAGGCAATGTGTAAAGCCACCGTATACGACCCGCTGTCAGAGAACGTACCACCCGACAATAATTTCGAATTTGTGATTGACGCCGTGGGTAGCGGTGCTACCAGAGCAGCGGCCAGCCGATTGGTTAGAACAGGAGGCATCATCTCGCACATTGGTTTGCAAGATAACAACGAAGGACTGGATACTCGCAGGATCACTTTGCAGGAAATCACCTTCATTGGTAACTACACCTACAATCAGACGGACCTTCAGGCTTCTCTAGACCTTCTAGCTGATGGAGGCCTGGGATCATTGGATTGGGTAGAAACACGTAGTTTGGGTGATGGTGCCAATGCCTTTGAAGACATCCATCACGCTCGCACTCCCTCCCCAAAAATCGTGCTGCTGCCGCATTGATATAAACGTCATCGGCAATAGGTAGACCCACCAAAACGCTCAACCGGATTCGTCAGACTCATGACTCTTGATAGACCCAAAGGATCGATTTTTAATTGTAGTGAGAATATTCTCAGACTACTTAGAGTGTTTGGGTTATCAATGCTTTTTGTGTTCTCGCCAAAGCTACTCGCATTGGAGTTCCAATGCGAAATCACCGGTGATACACGCTATCTGCGGCTCGAAATCCCCGGAAAAGAGCGCCTTTGTGAGGTGACTGCAAACTACAAAAGCACTGGAGAAAGACGTGTCATGTGGTACGCAGACAAAGATACGCTTTTTTGTTCTGCAAAAATTTACGCACTGAAAGACAAGTACGAAAAAGAATGGAAATTCAAATGTGAACAATGGCCTGATCTTGACGGCATAGATCAGTTGTCGCCTTCCAACCGGCAAATTCTCGACACTCAATTAAAGTTACTCATCACAAAAGGAAATAATTCTAATCCACGCTTTAGTGTCAATCGAGTAAAGGCGGTAGCCAGCAACCTGTTTGATAAACAGCCTGGCGCCTTGGCTCTGCAATTTTTTCTCTCTAGCGGTGATGTGACTCAAGTCATTACCGGAGATGGTAAATCGTGGGAAATGTTCTCCTCTATCGACAACATGGCGTCACATATTTTAAGCGATTTACCCGTTAATTCGGCGTTGATCAGCGCAATTAGTGATAGCGGCTCACTAGAGGTTGAAACTACTCTTGCATCTGAAATTGCACATAATTGCTATGGCCAACAAGTATTTGGTACAAATGCTAACGACGAATTAGAGCCTCGGACTCAACACCGGTATATCTGTGACAAACCCGTTGTTGCAGCGAAGTAGATAGATCTAAAAAAACTCGCCCGCCCCCTCGGACAGGACAACTAACAGAGCTGCGTACCATTGGGTACCACCTCGATTGGCGCCACCAAAACAATGGCGCCGTCCTCCCTCGGCATTCCTGTAACCAGGCATTCAGACATAAATGGCCCTATCTGTTTTTTCGGGAAATTGACAACCGCTATAACTTGTTTGCCGATGAGTTCATCTCGAGAATACAACTCAGTAATTTGAGCGCTAGATCGGCGAGTGCCAATTTTATCACCAAAATCAATCGTTAATTTCCAAGCAGGACGCCGTGCTTGCGGAAATTCTTCTACTTCGGTGATAGTGCCTGCGCAGAGTTGCACTTTGGAAAAATCGTCCCACTGAATTTCTTGCATTAGAACAGTCCTTTTTATTACTAAGGCGATATAAATACCACGTCACAGTATTTATGTTAACAGGCTCAAAGTCTGCTTATCTCTGCACGGCCAATTCAACTTTTTTAAAACAATGATACCTATTCACTCGATTTATTCGGAGGCCAGCCGACACTAACTTTAGCAAGACGAGCAAGCGGGCACATAGCTGTTGACCTGTTTGTTGTCGCGGCCCCCGTTGTCCAAAAAAAATACAGAGAGAATCAGCCATGAATGTAAAGCGCCTGACGCTGACGTATGTCGTACTCATTACTACTATGATTACTGGCTGCGCAACAGGCGATCCTAATCGTCGTGCAAAAACAGGAGCAGCCATAGGGGCTGTCGTCGGTGCTGTGGCAGGCAATCAGTCAAACAGCAGGAACGGCAAGTACGTTGGAGCATTAGTTGGCGCTCTTACAGGTGCTGCTATCGGCAACTATATGGACGACCAACAACGGCAGCTAGAAAACAAGTTAGCCTTGGAACGCCAAAATAATGAGGTGAGCATAACGCGTATCGATGCGCAGACACTTCGACTTGACGTGCGTAGTGAAGCCTCTTTTGATATCAATAGTGCAGTACTTCGCAAAGATTTCAGGGACAGTCTTGAAACCATGGCAGATATCATTGGTGAATTCGACCAAACTGCAATTCATGTCATTGGTCATACTGACAGCACAGGCACCCAAAGCTACAACCAACAATTATCCGAAAAACGAGCAACGTCAGTTTCTCGGTTTTTGAATCGCAATGGTGTTGAAAGAGAGCGCTTGCGCTATTCTGGGAGAGGTGAAAATCAGCCCATTGACAGCAACTCAACAAGCTCTGGACGCAGTAAAAACAGACGCGTCGAAATCTACCTCAAAACCATTGTCAAAAATCGGGAATCCGAAGCGTTTCGAGCCCCAACGTAAACACTGTTTTCAGTGACACATTCTGACTTCTACTGCTAACAGACGGCACTGGAATCGTCTTATCCCGACAGAGGCCACATGTAAAGTATGGTCGGAACACTAATGATGGTGATGATGATTTCCAGTGGTAATCCCATTCGCCAATAGTCAGTGAACTTATACCCCCCAGGGCCCATAACCAAGGTGTTGCATTGATGCCCAATGGGTGTCAGAAAGGCGCAGGATGCGCCCACCGCCACTGCCATCAAAAACGGATCTATACTGACTTCCAGAGAGCGAGCCATGGCAATTCCCAATGGCGCCATGACCAACGCTGTTGCAGCGTTATTGATGACGTCAGAGAGCAACATGGTAACAACCAGTAAAAGCGTTAATATCACTGGAATAGATAACCCTTCAGTAACGCGTATCAAGTAATCTGCGACTAATTGAGTGGTACCCGTGGTAGTAAGCGCATTGCCTACTGGAATCATGGCTGCCAACAACACAATGACAGGCCAATCAATATCATCATATATTTCACGCGTGGATAATATTCCGGTAAAAACATAGGCCCCCACCGCCAACACAAAAGCCACCGGCAGGCTAATGATTCCTGCAATGCCGAGCCCTATCGCTAGCGCAAAAATACCACTGGCAAGCGCAATCTTTCGCGTTCTATTCAGATTGATCTGTCTGCGCATAAGGGGCCAAAGCCCTAGCGTTCCAAATTGCTGATCTACCGCATCATTGTTGCCGTGTAGCAGCAATACATCACCGGCACGGAATACTTGCTGCCTGAGTCTCTCCGTTACCGCTCGTCCTTCGCGGGCAATCCCTACGAGCGCCAGCGTGCGCCCTGTCTGACGACGAATGAATTCAACACCACGGCCAACGAGTGGTGAATCGTTACGAACTACACCCTCCGCCATAATTTCATTCTCTGCCGACGGCTGTATAAAGGTTGGAGTGGCAGTGCTGAGTAGCTCAAGACCGTGTTTATCCAAAAATGACTTAAAGTCATCCGAATTGGCCTTTACGATAAGAACATCGCCTTCCAATATGATGTAATCCGATCTCACTGCTCGTGCAAAGTGTCTTTTTCCCGCAACGCCAATGACTTCAATGGAATCCTCATCTGAACCATCGATCTCTCCCAAGGTACGGCCGACCAACAATGAGTCTTTTGAGACCGTGGCCTCTGTCAGGTAGACACCAGCAGATAAAGAGGCAGAATTTTCCTGAAATTTGAGACGATCTTTCGGGATGAGCCGCCATCCGACTAATGTAATGAATGCGAAGCCAACTACCGCAATGGGTAATCCAACTGGCGCAAAATCGAACATACCGAAGGGTTCGCCGGACTCCTGAGCTCGAATACTGGCAACGATTATATTCGGCGGCGTGCCGATCAAGGTCATCATGCCTCCTAGCAGGCTGCCAAAAGCCAATGGCATTAGAATGAGCCCTGCTGATCGCTTGCGCTCATGCGCTGTCGATAACGCGATGGGGAGTAGCAGCGCCAGAGCTCCAACATTATTCATGAATGCAGATGCCAGGGTCACAACGCCCGTCAGTGAGGCGATATGCATTATTGGAGATTCAGTCAGGTGGCTTATGCGACTGGCAATCTCGTCAACAACACCGGCATTTCGCAGTGCCGAACTGATTATCAAAACAGCCGCAACCGTAACGACTGCTGGGTGGCCAAATCCTTCAAAAGCGGCGTTCGGCTCCACCAGGCCTGCGATGACGGTGCTCATCAGTGCAAACATAGCGACAAGATCGTATCGCCATCGGCCCCAAACGAACGCTAGCAAAGTGGCTAGCAGAATTGCACTTATTAATAATTGAGGTGTGCTCATAGCGACAGGGTATCAAGTGTTGAATCAGAGTTGCATGTCTTTTGCATCATTGACACACCAGCACGATATGATCCGACATGATTCAGCACACATCAGCTATCGCCTTATGAGCAAAACTCCATCCAAAATACGCGCTGTGGATCTTGATCTGGACCTTTCTACACCTCCAGAAAGTTTCGAGAAACAGTTTCCCGGGGCCCAGCAAACTCACTTAACACTCGATTTAACGCAATTTGGTAAGCAGCATGGGCACCTTGTATTACCGTTAAGTCAATCTACGGTAGAGGACGGGCACATGATGTTACCTGTGTGCGTGATTCGAGGCACCAAGCCCGGGCCGACCGTCACCCTAGTGGCAGGTATACACGGTGACGAATTCGAAGGGCCAATCACTTTACAACGAATGGCCAAAGAATTAACACCTGATTCGATACATGGATGTCTGATTCTGATTCCTTGCATTAATTTAGCGGGACTTAGAAGATCGAAACGGCGCTCGCCACTAGATGGCAAGGACATGGATACCTGCTTTCCGGGAAAAGCTGCAGGATCAATCAGTGAGCGCGTTGCCTACGAGGTATTTCAAAGACTGATAAAACCCGCCAACCTGGTTCTGGATATGCGCTCAGGTGGCATCAAATTAAACTTCGCACCTCTAGCTGCCATTAGATCCGCCGATGGCCAACGCGTGCGTGACGCTTCCACGACAGATTTAGCCCAACAACGGCAACTGACCAGTGAGGCAGCAATGACGGCATTTGGCGCACCTCACTGCCTTAGAATGCAGGGTAGTGCTGCTAACAGTTGCCTACAAGGGGCTACTGATGCAGCAGGCATACCCTATGTGCATACTGAATTGGGTGGCGGCGCTGCATCCACTGTGGAAACGCTAGCAATAGCCTGGGTAGGTTGCCATAACGTGCTTCGCCAACAAGGCCTGCTTAAAGGTGACGTTGAACTAAG
>JBLHWG010000094.1:0-15437 GCA_047629055.1 Halioglobus sp. | reverse complement strand
GAAAGTACATTAAGGAAAATACATCTGAATTACTCAAGGAAGTTCAGAAGAAAATCGTAATATTAATCATTCTGAGTATGCTCGGTGCAGGGCTTTAAGGGAAGCTCGGTGAGGATGCTGGCCCTGTATATCCCATGCTTAACGATGCGGGTACCGTTAACGTTGTTTTGGTCGTTGGAATCATTGTGGCACTATGGTGTGGCTTCAAACTATGGCCACTTGAACGTAAGAAAGTACGATTGAAAAAATCTATGCAAAGGATCCGTTGCAAAATATTAACTATTCAGGCATTTTGAATTTATTCATTTGGAGCGCAAGCACATGTCTATGACTATTGTCCCTGCTGGTGGCGCTGGTGCTTACGTCACAGGCGTAAATTTAAATGAGGTTGCGCCACCTGAGCTGCACCAGATGAAAGACACTCTCGGGCAGTACGGGGTCATGTTTTTCCGCAAGCAAGACATGTCACCTGAGGCGCATATCCTATTTGCTGAAGAATTTGGCGCCATTAATATCAATCGATTTTTCACACCGGTCGCAGAATACCCACAGATCGCCCAGGTATTAAAGGAAGCGGATCAGAAAAAGAACATTGGAGAGGCTTGGCATACTGATCATAGTTACGATCAAATACCGGCACTGGGCTCGATACTGGTTGCACGTGAATTACCAAAAACAGGGGGCGATACGCTGTTTATCAGTATGTTCGCAGCCTATGACGCACTCAGTGATGACATGAAATCTAAGCTTGAAGGTTTAACTGCGGTTCACTCAAGTCGTCATGTATTTGGAAAAGCAGCCTATTTGGCTGGCAAGGATAATGAATTGCTGGGGCGTTTAGGCAACACTGACGCGGCTACGCAGGACGCCATTCATCCCTTGGTCATAGATCATCCGTTCAGTGGCAGAAAAGCACTGTACGTTAACCCGGAATTTACGGTTCGTATAAGCGAACTGCCAGCAAGCCAAGGTAGTGAGTTATTGGAAGAGCTTTATTCTCACTGCCAGCAAGATGACTTCATACATCGTTTTCAATGGGAGGATGGTACGGTCGTGTTTTGGGATAACCGTGCGTCATGGCACAAGGCACTCAATGATTATCCAGGTGAGCGTCGTTACATGCATCGTATTACGATAGAAGGTGTACCGTTAGTTTGAGCCACACTGTCATGACTCAACCAAGTCTCTACATTAAGGTGTTCAAATCAACGCTTAGCTGCGTAATAAGAAACACGCCTTTCCAGATAAGCCAGAAACTCTGCGATGGTAAATGCCATTGCAAACAGCACTAGCAATACGGCCCAGAAGTGCTTCATTAGGAAATTGTTAGAATACAGCTCAAACAGCGCACCAAAGCCTGCAACGGATATCAGCAGCTGGCCAATAATGACGCCTTTCACGGCACGAATGACCCCAATACGTACACCACCAAGAATTTCAGGTAAGGCTGCCCAGAAATAAATTTTGGTGAATGCATCCCAACTGGAAGCACCAAAGCTATCTGCCATCTCCAACAGTGATCTATTGATTTGCATAACGCCAGCTCGGGCATTAAGAATGATAATCCAGATGGCGAATAGGGATGTTGTGATAATGATCGACTTCATGCCAAAACCAAACAGCACCATTAATACGGGCACCAGTGCGGTTAAAGGAGCGCTTAAAAAAATGTTTACCCACGGTAGTAGCAGTTCATCCAGAAATCTGTTTTTGCCCATAAGGATGCCCGTGGGAATACCAATAGCGATCGCAAAAAATACTCCCATGGAAAATGCATAGCCAGTTTCTTTCAAGGCTTTGATAAATGCTGGAGAATCAATAATGTCAAAGAGCGTTACAATCACATCTGACAAGGGAGGGACGAAGAACGAGTATTCTGCACGTCCGATAATTTCCCAGAGTAATCCCCACAGCAACAGTGACGACATACCAGGAAGGCGATATCCGAAAATATACATAGGCCTATTCCACGTAAGTTCGTAGTGAATCCCAGATCGAATCCACGATATCCAGGTATTCTGGGTCGCGACGAATTGTGGACATATCCTTTTCACGTAATCCTACTGGTCGAATAATCTCCGACACGCGGCTTGGCCGTGGAAGTAGAACGGCGATTTGATCTGACACGTACACCGCTTCTTCAATGGAGTGAGTGACGAAAATGAATGTCTTATTTTCGTTTGCAACAAGTGAGAGTAAATCTTCCTGGAATTTGCGGCGAGTCTGTTCATCAACGGCTGAGAACGGCTCGTCCATTAATAGTACGTCGGCATCCACTGACAACGCTCGGGCAAGGCCTACGCGTTGGCGCATACCACCAGAGAGCTCATGCGGAAAACTCTGTTCAAAACCCGTTAGGCCGACATCACTAATGTATTTTTCAGCAATGGCTTCACGCTCAGATTTTGCAACGCCACGTAGCTCCAAGCCAAACGCTACGTTTCTCAGCACAGTTGCCCAAGGTAGTAGAGCAAAATCCTGGAAAACAAAAGCTCTATCCCGACCTGGACCCGCTATGGGTTTGCCATCAACTTCTACGTCCCCTGAGCTCGGATTCAGCAAGCCTGCAATAATTTTTAGTAGCGTTGTTTTTCCGCAACCAGATGGGCCTAACAGTGACGTTAGCTGTCCTCTGGGGAAATCCAGGCTCAGATTTTTAAGTGCTTCAACTGCGCCGTAATTTTTCGACACATTACGAACAGATACTGCAATGTCTGTGGCCGCAATCGGGAAGCTGGCTGTAGGTTGACTAGTCTGAAGCATATCCACGCACATTACCTTCGAACAGATGGTGTTCGAGTTTTTCAAGTAGGTTTAAGAAAACAACGGCAAGTACGATGATGGAGAATATTGCGGCGTACATACTCGCGTAGTCGGCTATGGAGCGGCTGTAGGTGATAATGTCACCGACTCCCGTAGGTGTGATTTTTAATTCGGACAGTATTGCGCCAATAAACCCTGCCGAGACGCCGAGTCGCAGTCCTGAAAAAATAACTGGGGAGGCTGCAGGGATTATTATCTTTAGGACAAGTTCAGCTTGTGATGCCTGGAATGAACGGCCCATCTCAGTGAGCGAGGAAGGCGTATTGCGCACGGCACTGGCAGTGTTTAGAACGATGACCGGCATGGCCATAATGCAAACTACAAATATTTTTGACGTTAGCCCGATACCGTAGATCATGACAAGCAGTGGAATCAATGCAGCAAGTGGTGCAGCCTGCATAACAATAAAAATAGGTGAGAATAACCATTCGAAAAACTGGTTCAGACCTACCCAAAGACCCACTGCTATACCTAACACCGCGGATATGGCGACGCCAATAACTAAGGGTTTTAAGGTTTCGGCAAACGCGACAAAGAGTGAGCCATCAAGAATCATGGCTATCAGCGCTTGCATGGATTCTAGAAAGGTTGGAAAGGCGTAACTGACCGGAATTCGGCCGGCGATTTCCCAGGCGCCAAACACAAGCGCAGCCGAGAGAAATTTCAGCAGTAATGGGCGATTATTAGTCATCAGATTTTATTCACAGCAAAAGATGAATATCGGCCCGTAACGATACGGGCCGATAATGTAGCAGCCTTTATTGAGCCGCAGCTGCATCTAATGGCGCCATGTACCAGAAGTCATCGATATTCAACGTCGATGGATCACCTGTCAGTTGCCCAGCCTTGCTGTACCATTCCATATCCGCAGCGGCGCCTTTACGTCCACCGCCTGCAGGATCATATAATCCACCGGCAATCGCATCGGTGTAAAAACCATCCAGCTCCGCTAGAAGCTCCTTAGGCAGTTGTCCAATCGGACCGTCAGGATCGGTTTCACGGCTGATGATGGTTGGGTCCTCGTTCATGTCTTTCCAAGTGCTGGCTAACGCGTTAACAAGGATTTGAACATCGTCCGCGTTGGCTTTGATCCAGTCCAGGTTAGCAAACAGTGCCTCATCACTGGCTTCAACATCGAACATGGGTAGAACGTTGAATTTGTCTCCATGCTTACGGACAACCTTGTTCTTGTTGGATAAATCAATGATTGTGGCGTGGGCCTGACCTGCAAGTAATGCAACCACTCGATTTGAGGAGCCAGGAACATAAGAGCGCTTGCCAAATTTCATGTTCATTTTGTCTTCAATGACGTTGGCAATAGAATCGGTGCCGCCCCCACGAGAGTGCAGAAGGATAGGCTCGCCGGCTAGTTCATCAAGACTGCTGTATTTCTTTGATGTGACTGGGAAGAACTTCAATTTAGATAACTGAAAAATGATGCGTAGTGGCGCTTTGGAACGCTGCATAGCAGAATAAGGAGTGCCAAAGCCGATATCCATCTGACCACTCAGTACTGCCTGGATGGCGAGTTCTTCGTCAGAGAATGCGGTCCATTCGTAGTCGAGACCAGCGGCCTTAGCTCTGTCTAGTGCGACGAAAAATGCCGCTAATTCGTCAGAAGGTGTTTCAGCGAGGGCAATTCGGATCTTGTCTGCATAAGCGGTTGAGCTCATGAGTCCGAACGCGAGTGGTATTACAAGAGTGGCTGCTGCCAGTTTTTTCAATATCGGTTGCATCTGTTTTCTCCTTGGGATGATTTGTGGTGTGGTTTAAGTAGTTACACTGTTTGTGAATGCGCCTGTCCCGACGCTTGTCAATCGTGTTGTGAATCGTTCAATAGTGGTGGAAGTCTTGGTTGATGGGCTTATAAGTCGCCAAATAATCGGTTGGCTACGGACTTAAGGTGATCGCGCATTGCATCGTGAGCCTCAACGGGATCACGGGTTTCTATCGCACATAGAATGCGAATGTGTTCTTTAAAACTTGTGTGTTCTTTAGGGGGAGTTTCAGTTTTCCGGATGACTTGTCTCCAGGCTACCGCTCTACGTACTTGATTCAGATGTTCGAACAGCGATTGCAGCAAGACGTTGCCAGTGGCTTCGGCAATGGCTAGGTGAAAGTCATCATCACTGGCTTCGTAATCATCCCAGCAAGTTGCAGAGACAGCGCAGTTGTGCGCATCGGTTAATCGCTTGATAGCTGCTGCAGAGGCGTTTGCAGCTGCTTCACGTGCGATGGCGGGCTCTAGAGCGAGCCGCGCCCGCATCATTTGAACAGGCGTGATTTGTTGACTTAAACGAGTAATGTTGGCGAAAGCGTCGTCGGCATTGGGTGCCGATACGAATGTGCCTTTACCGACATGACGCCAGATAGCGCCTTCGCGCTCCAAAGCATCGAGGCCCTTACGTAGCGATGAGCGACTGATGCCCAAGCTGTGAGTTAATTCTCGCTCGGCAGGTAGCCGGTCGCCAGGCTCATATCCGGCCGTGCTTATGAATTGCTTGAGCAACTCATGGGCTTTGTTGGAGATAAGATTATTTTGGTTCGTATCCAATGGCACAATAGGTCTTATTGGTTGATCAATGCATGTGATTGGGTCAATTTTAGGCACAACCAATGCCGAATCGCAACCTATATTGTGTTTTAATTGCGTTTATAAATAAATTGGTTCAAAATGGTTCACATGATTCAACAGCATTCGAGAGTTCTAAATAATGAGTGAATTTGTTATAGCGCGGCCTCCGGTTGTGTCTCTACCGGTGGTCGGAAGCACGGCTACTTTTCCTGTTCGCAGGGTTTACTGCATTGGTCGTAATTACGCCGCACACGCAATAGAGATGGGTCACGACCCAGATAGAGAGCCACCATTTTTCTTCCAGAAAAACCCGGACAATCTAGACACAACAGGAGAATTTCCTTATCCACCTAAGACTTCCGATGTTCACTTTGAAATTGAAATGGCGGTGATGCTCAAGACGGGCGGCAACAATATTTCAATTGAGGATGCGTTGAACCACGTCTATGGGTATGCCTTGTCACTTGACATGACACGCCGCGATTTACAAGGTGCGCAGAAGAAGATGGGTCGACCGTGGGAAATCGGCAAAGCCTTTGAACGTTCAGCCCCTGTGGGTCCTATCCACACAGTAGAAAATGTTGGCCATCTCGATCAAGGATTGGTTCAATTAAAGGTTAACGGTGATGTCAAGCAGGAAGGGGATCTAAACCAGATGATCTGGAAGGTGCCTGAAATGATTTCTTACCTATCAGACTATTTCGAGCTAGCTGCCGGTGATGTAATTTTATCCGGTACGCCTGCAGGTGTTGGCCCTATCGTCAAAGGTGACGTGATGGAAGTCAGTGTTGAAGGGTTGGGCAGTATGGATATTCCGGTCGTTTAGTATTGTTTCTTCTTGTAATGCGAACTGGCTTGGGCGTTGACGGGTACACTTTTTCCGCCAAGGCTCAAGCTTCCTAGTTTGCAAGTCAAAGATTTTTCGATGCAGTCTTTTAAATTCAAATAGCCGTCGTAAAGCTCATCTACTTCAGCAATCTAAAGAACTTTACAACCGCGGACGATCAACAAATCGCAGCGCTATATTTTTGATGTGATTCATATCCGTCATCCACCGTGTTGAATTAGATGTCGCTATTTTATAAATGTGCTCATACGGTACGTTTTCAACAGTGCTAGCGGTAAGAAAAGCACTAATGCCTGTGCTAGATTGTTGTGAATAAATATCCAGTGAGCAAGCGTTAGCACGGCAGCGGCATACACCCATAGTTGAAGCTTTTTCCAGGTTTTCCCTAGCGCTGACACACTGGCCTGATTACTTGTAAGCGCCAATGGGATGAATATGACAAATGCCAACCATCCCGTCCAGATTCCCAACGTCCAGAACTCAGAAAGCATATCTTGAAGAAGCTTTACGTCGAGGATGTAAATTAAGGTGTGCGGTAACGCATAGCCGAATGCCGCAACACCTAAGGCTCGGCGGCGTTGCATGAGCCAATAAACCCATTTTGTTCCAACATTGAATCGCTTTGATAATTGAAGTGCTGGCGTGAGCATCATGGCAAGGATCATGAACCTTGCAGAGAACTCGCCGGTAGCGTGGAGTAGCCCGTCTGGATCTGTACCTTGGGTAAGCCCTATGATCATGGGAATCGATGGAATGGCCAAAATGAGCCAGAAAAATCGAGGATGGTTTAGGATATTCTTTATCTGTGTAGTGGGCCGTTTTATAGGTGCAAGCTAACACGATTCATGTGCGAAATTATTCCGTTTGATGGCAGCTTGTAACAAGTTGTATCTTCGGAAAAAACTCACAAATCAAGCATCTATTTAGTGATGATCTGTTAAATTTTATCTGACAATTCGACCAAGGCAAATAGTTATGGCCACTGATCACCGTTATCCAATCGATGGCTCACGAGATGCCTTGTGGATGGACACCGCCGTCCCAGCACCTGAAACCAAGAAGTTGGTGGGTCGTGGTGTGCGCTACGATGTTGCCGTCATTGGAAGTGGGTTTAGCGGTCTGAACGCGGCCTTGGCTTTGGCCAAAAGCGGTAAAAAAGTGTGTGTTTTAGAAGCTGCGGGATTGGGTTTTGGAGCCTCTGGGCGTAGTGGTGGGCAAGTCAATATGGGGCTTAACCTTGGGCCAGATGCCTTAATTGAGCGTTTCGGCGCTGAACAGGGCAAGCGGTTGGTTGAGATCATAACCCGCGTGCCTGACACCGTGTTCAGCCTGATTAAAGAACATCAGCTCGATTGCGATCCTGTTCAAACTGGATGGGTGCAGGGTGCCGTCAATTCTCATTTTCTGAGCCAGCAGAAGCAGGCTCAGCAGGAGTTTGATCGCAACGGCTTATCAATGGATGTGCTGGACAAAGATCAGGTCGAAGGTATGACAGGAACGGATACTTTCGTGGGTGGTACCTTCAATTCCAGAGCAGGATCACTTCATCCGCTGTCTTATACCCGAGAGTTGGCGCGTGTTGCGATCCAAATTGGCGCAGATGTCTTCACTAATTCTCCCGTTAAACAATTGCAACAGACCCTCGATGGTTGGCAACTTATTAGTGATGAGGGCGAGGTGAATTGCGAGCAAGTTCTTGTTTGCACAAATGGGTACACAGGCGACCTGATCACTGGGCTTGCAAAAAAAATAGTGCCAGTGCGCAGCATACTGATTGCCTCTGAACCTTTATCAGACAATTTACGCAAAACCATTCTCCCCAATCAGGTGACGCTGGTCGATAAACGCAGTTTAATTCTTTATTTTCGCTACGACCGCGATGGAAGATTGTGCATCGGTGATCATGGACCTATGAGAGATGCGTTTACTCAAAGCGACTTTGATAATTTAAAGAAACGTGTACTTGATGTTTACCCACAATTATCAAATACACGCTGGGATTATCACTGGGGTGGCAGAATTGCAGTGACTAAAGATTCGTTGCCGTTTATTGAACAGCTAGCACCGGGCATGTGGGCCGGCATGGGGTATAACGGCCGCGGAGTCGGCATGGGTACCGTTGTTGGGCAAACTCTTGCGCAGTTGGCTATGGGGCAACTACCACAAGAGAGCAATTTCCCAGTCACAAAGCCTAAACAATTCGCTATGCACAGGTTTCATAAAGCTGGCGTGTTAATGAATATTAAATGGTTTGAGTTGTCGGATTATTTAAGGCGTCTACAAGGGGACTGACAGTAAAAAAGCGCAAGCCCCTGCCTCTTCTTAAACGCAGATTTATAGAGCGTTACCCAATCGATCAACAGCGTTCAACTGGTTACCATCAGGTCCACCAGTGACTGCTGGTATCCACGCAGACAAGCAAGTCCGGCTCTGAATGCAGGGATCTGTCAGAGTTTCGAGGAATTCCACAATCTGGTCGACTTCATTGTTATTCAGGTTAACGCCATTAATAGATTCGTTACGTGGTTGGTTATTCAGGGCGGTTTGTGCTCTTTGGGTATTGGCACGGGCATTGTGGAATAGCGTATTGCAGTTTTGCGCATTTGCTGGGTCTGTAATAGTTTCGCACCAATCATTATCATTGAAGAAATCAATGGCTCGGCTCGGTCTGTCGTAATGACTTACCACGTCTCTAAGCGATTGATAGGCTCCAGTATGACCATAGGGTGCTGTCATGCTGGCATTCAAAAGCGATGGTGTTCGAAATTTATAGCGATCGTTGGCATTGTCTGTTTCGCGCTCGAGGCCAAAGTCGTCATTGCCAATATTGCCATCGCCTTTGCCTGGACCCGTTTGAGGGAAAGCCACCACATGGTGCTGCTCATCACTGAAGAAGTCCCCAGAGTGACATCTGGAACAATCACCTCCGCCATTTTGATTGGATGTGAAAAACAGAACAGCACCTCTTTTGGCATTATCACTAATGGCGTTGTTGTTGCCATCTAGGTAATTTTTCCAGGGGTTATTAATAAATACTTGTGATCCCTCGTAGGCAGCGATTGCGGTAGCAATATTGTCATAGCTAACAAGTGTTTCCGCAGACTCACTGGTTCCAAAAGCGGCTTGAAATTCAGTTGTCCAAGTGTTGGTTGCAAGTTCGCCCTGGGCTGAGTATCCACCGTTATAGCCACCTATTCTAGCCGCCAGATGTCCACGAATTGCATTGTTATCACTATCACTCTCGAATCGCTCCGTCTTCATTTCCTGGTTGGATATCACTGGGAATTTCGCCTGTGCGGCCAGCAATGAATTGCCCGTAGAGCCGTCAGGAGTCTGGATCCCACCATCGAGCTGAGCTACGCGGGAGTCCCAGAACAAGCCGCGTCGATAGAGCACACTATTGAAGGTTGTGGGGGCGTTACGAGGTACCAAAAAGTCGCCGTTGATGCCGCGTCTGCCAGGTCCTAGTAGATTAATGCGTAACGCCTCAACCCCTACACTCAGGCTTAGATTGTCAGTACCGCCCAGAGACGGATGATGGCAGGTTACGCAAGCGCTATCCATTTCACCGCCCAGACTTTTTGAGTAGAACAGCTTCATACCGAGTTGGGCTAGAGGATCGCTGATAGAGGGCAAACTCAAGCCACTCGTGGGGTCACCTGTGATGTTTTGATCGTTTAGTAATGTACCTAGCTGCTGATCCAACGCGCTATCCGTGACCTCAATAGGTTGATTCTGCCCATTGTCAGGGTCTTGATCTAGCAAGTTGCCCTCATTGGTTCCTTCCCCACACCCTGTCGCGGCAAGTACAGTGAGTAGCGCTATCTTAAGTTCTAATTTAGCCACGAATTCCTCTTCTATTTGTTTAAGCCATTATAAACGCGGTGGTTGCATTTTGGTTGACACGCCGATGCTGGTTTTTTGTTGACGTGGTTAACTAAACGCTGCGTGTGGTCTGAGGTGTTAGTTGGTATTGAAGAATTTGGCTAGAGCTCGAACCGTAGTTTTCCAAGTTCTACACCCGCAGGTTTTCAAGTTCCACACCAGGGTGGGATCAAAGCTTTGACAAAAATAGATGAAATTCTTGTCAACCGAATTTCTCCAGCTGCGTTTTAGGTTCCATGGCGACTAAATCCCCAGAACACGCAACAACCAAACTGGAAATGAAAACATGAAATTATCCACAACAACTGTAATTCTTCTCTCAACCACACTTTTTGCTGGAACCGTGGCAGCCATTGATGTGGTCGATCTGAATGGTGATGGAGTAGTCACTACCGATGAAGTGAGTGCGGCACGTGATGCGGCCCGGGCTGAGCGGGTTGAATTATTCGATACTGACAATGATGGCGAGTTGTCTGATGATGAACGCGAAGCTGCCAGAGACGCTCGCCGAGAAGCAGCGGTTGAAGAGTTTGACGCTAATGAAGACGGCGAGCTGTCTCGGGAAGAGCGTCAGGATGCCAGGCAGAGTCGACGAGCCGATTTTCAAGCCAGCTTCGATCTAGACGGTGACTCAGAATTATCGGACACAGAGCAGGCAAATTTTGATGACGTTGTTGAGGAAATACGCGAAACACGGCAGGAAAACAGAGACAGTGGATCACGCGGTGGAGATCGACAGCGTGGCAATGGTGGGCGGTCTCGCCGATAAGCTTTAATACAAGTAGGAAAGGTGGCGATTCGGCATCATGTTGTATCGCCGCGACCTATACTAGCAAATGCATGTAATTAGGATGGAATAGCACGTTATCTTGGGTGGTTTATTCACAGAACAGTCGCACTATACTACTCAGGCGAGTATCGATGGATTCCTGGCATCTGTAGAAAAGAAGGCGTTTGTCATGTCCTTAGCCGCTTGTCAGAACCAGGATGTTGCTTTGGATATTGTTCAGGACAGCATGTTCAGTATGGTGAAGAACTACAAAGACAGACCCAGCGAGCAATGGGCTGCCCTGTTTTTTAAGGTACTGAATAATCGAATTGCAGATCATCACCGTAAACGCGGCTTTGGTCGACTCAAGCAGTGGTTAGGTCGAAACAGTTCTGAATCGGACGCTGCCGAAGACGTGGTAGATCAATTGGACTCAGAAGTTTTCGGGCCTGATGTTTTTGTTGACGCATTGGAAATCAACAGTGCAGTTCAGTCTGCGCTTGCGCGATTGTCCAGTAAACAGCAGCAGGCACTAGTGCTACGACTGTGGCAAGGTTTGAGTGTGAAGGAGACAGCCTTGGTCATGAATGTATCCGAAGGATCAGTGAAAACGCATTTAAGCCGAGCGGTGCATGAAATGCGTGATTTGTTAAGTGAGTACAAGCCAACATGAAAAAAATTACTCGTTCACCCAATTCCAATCCTGATGCGTTGAGCGATGACGAAGTCGCGGTGCAAGGCGTACTCAACAGGCATCTGGATGCGCAGGTTGAAAATCTGGATTTTAATATCAGTAGCAAACTTAGCGCTGCACGGCATCAGGCTTTGGCGGGACAGTCTAGAGCCGGGAGCAGACGCTTTGGATTCACTGGCCTCCAATGGCCGAGTTTGGTGATTGCATCTTGCGCGGTCGTATCGGTAGCATTTTTGGCTCTTCAGCTCAATACAGTCGCGCCTGAAGCAGACTCATCACAGGTCGCTATTAACGAGTCGACGTATTTTATGGAAGATTTGAATATTTTGAGTGCAACAGATGACATTGATTTCTATCAGTCGGTAGAATTCCTAGAATGGATGGAAAACAACGCAGGGTAAGGGCCGTGGACAGAAAAAGATGTGATTTTATTCTGTCCACAGCCTTTTGCGCTGTGAAAATAACCGGGATTGCATTCTTGATGTTTACAGCCTTAGCACGGTCTGCAGAGGAGCCACTTGATCTGGAGTTTCTGGAGTGGCTGGGTCAATTGGCGGAGGTCGAGGAATTTGGTGTGGATATCGAACAATTACTACTGTCCAAGGAGCAGGCGTCCGAGGATGGAGGAGCGGAGGCAAAATCCCAATGATGAATAAGTTTTTTATACTACTTTTCTTGACTCTCCTGACAAGTGGAGCTCATGCAGCACCATTGTGGAACGAACTATCTGATGTGCAGCGCCAATCTTTGTTGAGCCTGGAATTACGCTGGAACAACATGGGAGAGCTGCAGCGTGACAACATAGTCAATGGCCTGGAACGCTGGAATAACCTAGATACGAGTGGTCGCCAACGAGTTAGGCAGCAGTTTGATCGTTTTAACCAGCTGGACGACGACGATCGCTCAAATGTGCGACAGCAGTTCGATCGTTTTCAGGGCATGGACGAGTCTCGCAAGAAGGAGCTGAGAAGCGCCTACGACAAATTCAAGGAAAAACCTGTTAACGAACGGAAAGAGCTACGTAAGCGATTTGATGCTCAGCAGGCTCAAAAGAAAGTGTCTAAACCCAATGACGAGGCGGGACAGAGCAAGACAGATAATCGTAACGATAGAGGTAATCGAAACGACGGTGGCGGTCGTAATGAGGGTAGCAGTCAGGGTGGTGGTCAAGGCGGAGGCCGCAAACAATGAATTCGCAACTAGATCGAACAGCTTTTCCGGATGATTTCGTTTTTGGCGCGGCCACAGCGGCGTATCAAATCGAAGGTCATCAACATGGAGGAGCAGGGGAATCCATATGGGACCATTTTGCGAAAGCCTCTGGCACCTACCAACAGCAGAATGGTGCGCTTGCATGCGATCACTACCATCGATACGCTGAAGATCTGGATCTAATGGCCAAAGCAGGTTTCGATGCCTACCGCTTTTCATTTTCCTGGGCCAGATTGTTGCCAGATGGCAAAACCCTCAACAGTGACGGGATTGATTTCTACGATCAGCTAATCGACGCCATGCTGGAGAGAAAGCTGCGCCCCTTCGGCACGGCCTACCACTGGGACATGCCCCAGGCCCTGGGTGAATTGGGTGGCTGGGCAAACCAAGATGTAGTCCGTCGATTTGCCGACTTTGTGGGGTTGTTAGCAAACCGATATGGCGACCGTCTGGAGAGTCTTGCAACGATAAATGAGCCGTGGTGCGTCAGCTGGCTATCGCATTTTATTGGTGAGCATGCACCGGGCAACAAAGATCTGGCAATAGCGTCTAAAACCATGCACAACGTTATGCTGGGTCACGGGTTGGGAATACAAGCAGCACGCAGCGTCAGTAAGGTACCACTTGGAATCGTGTTGAATTTCACGCCAGGAATTGCCTCTAGCGACAGTAAGGAAGATCATCAGGCATTGGCACGTCACGAAGCTATTTCGAATGAATGGTATCTACAGGCTCTGACACGTGGCGAGTATCCAGCTGTAGCACTAGAGACACTGGAGCCGCACATGCCCGATAATTGGGCTGACGATATGGATATCATTTCCCAGGCCATCGACTTTATGGGCATCAATTACTACACATCGGTAAAGGTTAAAGCTAAGCCTGGTGACTACCCAAATGTGGAAGTTGTCAGTCGAGGCTTGCCCACCACTGATATGGGGTGGGAAATAGAACCTGACGCTTTGGGACGGGTGATTGAATTTGTCGCCAGGGAGACAGGTGAGCTGCCGTTGTACATTACTGAAAACGGCATGGCGGCAGCTAGTGGGATCGATGATGCTGATCGAATAGAGTATTTCCAATCACACACCGACGTAGTAGCTCAAAAGGCCAAGGATTTTCCGGTTAAGGGATATTTCGCGTGGTCGTTACTCGATAATTACGAGTGGGCTTTCGGGTATTCAAAGCGTTTCGGCATTATTCATGTGGACTACGACACGATGGCGCGCACACCCAAACAAAGCTATCAGTGGTGGAAGGCTGGTTTAACTCGCTGAGTGATAGTGCGGGTAGTTAGTGCGTGTTTGTTTTACCAAACGCGCATAATAATAATTCCCAGTGCGACCAGCAACGCTGCTATGGCCCGTTGGCGACCAAACGGTTCTCCTAGCAGTAGCGTTCCTATTAAGGCGGCAAAAATGACACTGGTTTCTCGCAGAGAGGACACGATGGCCATGACCCCAAGGCTCATTGCATAGATAACGAGTGCATAAGCGCCGTTTGACGCCAAGCCGCCAAATAGAATTTTGACTTTAGAATGGCGTATGTAGTTGAACCAGGCTTGTCTTTGTGTCAGTAGCAACCAGGTAACGATAGGTATGAATTCAAAGGCAAATAGCCACACGATGTAGCTTAGAGGATTGACCGTTAACCTAACGCCAATGCCATCGACAACGGTGTAGCCTGCTATTAGTACAGAAGTAATTAAACCCCAATGCAAAGCTTTTTTTGGGATTTTTCCAAAGTGTTGTCCAAGCAGGGTTATGCTCATTAATCCTGCGCTGATCAGTACGATGCCGGCAATTGTTCCTGTATCTAGGCGTTCATTGGCGAAAATTAACGCGGCAATAGCAACGAGCACCGGTGCTAACCCGCGAAACAACGGGTAAACCTGTGATAGGTCACCGGCTTTGTACGCCTGCGCCATAGTCATGTAATAGAGGTTGTGAACGACAACCGATGCAAAAATGAGCGGCCAACTAGCAGGGTCTGGAATCGGTACAAACCACACGAGGCATAGGCTGACAATGCCACCGAACAGTTGGAAGGATGCAATCGTAAATTCGGGCGCACCGCCAGATTTAACAAGGGCGTTCCAACTGGCGTGAAGTAGTGCTGCCATCAGCACTAACATGATGATAAAAGCACTCAAAACATACAGGATCTTGTTGTCAAAGAAGTAGGCTCCTAGCAGGGCAATTATCGCATATGCTGGGAAGTAGCGATTTCTACTTAAACGAGCGGTGTGCTCAATACTATAGTAGGACCTGTTTATTCGACAAACGTGTTGGACTTTATTTGTAAAATGCTTCGGTCCCTATTGTTGCTTGAAGGCCTGAAAAACTCCTCCTTCCCCTTTATTTCGTCGTTTATTTGTAACTTCGGTTTTGTTTTTTGTGTCGTGGCTTGCTACCTTTAAGTGACGGTGGTTTAGGGTTCGTGCAAGTTGGAAATTAATTAATGAATAATCAGGTTCAGGCGGTAGTGATTGGCGGCGGTCTGGTGGGTTGCTCTATTTTGTATCACTTGGCCAAGCTGGGTTGGACCAACACTATTTTGCTGGAGCGAGATGAGCTAACGAGTGGCTCCACCTGGCATGCTGCGGCTAATATTCACGGGCTGCACGACAACA
>JBLHWG010000093.1:0-15561 GCA_047629055.1 Halioglobus sp. | reverse complement strand
AGCGATTGTCGAGAAAGCAAAAGCAGCGCTTCCAGCAGCAGCTTTGGCAACTTTGCCAGCCTAACCACGCAACACAGCTTCACTTTTCAGGAGCTGTAGCATGGCAGGGTAATGGGTTTGTACCTATTGCTTTATCGACCAGGGGGAGTGCCGACATGTTCGGTATTCCCCTTTTTTTGTGGCGAAGAAAAAAGTGAAGCCAATATTGCCTTTGCGCATTTATACGAACGGGATTTACAGACAATGACTCAACCCATATCGCTAGATCTGGATGCTCTTATCGCTGAGGCCTCCGAGATGGTCGCCGATACCAACTCTGTTGATGCGCTGGAGAGCGTTCGGGTCGAATTGCTGGGGAAAAAAGGACGCCTTACCGGTGTTCTAAAGTCTATTGGCTCGCTGCCTGTTGAACAAAAGCCGGCGGCTGGGCAAGCTGTTAATAAGGCTAAACAGGTTGTGCAAGCGTTTGTCGATGAGCGGCGGCTAGTTCTAGACAATGCAGAGCTTGCACAAAAACTCATCGCAGATGCATTGGATATTACCTTGCCAGGATCTGGAGCCCAAACCGGTGGGCTGCACCCCATTACGCTGACTATAGAACGTATTTCGGCACTGTTTGCTCAGCTTGGTTTTGAAACGTCAATTGGGCCTGAGATAGAAGACGATTATCATAATTTCGAGGCACTAAATATTCCAGCTCACCATCCTGCTAGAGCCATGCACGATACGTTTTACTTCGACATAAATCGGCTGCTTCGAACTCATACATCGTCCGTTCAAATTCGATATATGGAAACCGTGCAACCGCCATTGCGAGTTATTGCTCCTGGACGTGTTTATCGATGTGATTCAGATATGACGCATTCGCCTATGTTTCATCAAGTAGAAGGGCTGTTGGTGGATAGAGATATCGCGCTCACCGATCTTATGGGACATCTGGAAGCGTTTCTTAAATTATTCTTTGATCAGGATGACTGCGAGATTCGATTCCGTCCCTCCTATTTTCCTTTCACAGAGCCGTCAGCTGAAGTGGATATTCGAATCAACAAAGGGCCTTGGCTGGAAGTGCTTGGCTCAGGCATTGTTCATCCGTCTGTGTTCCAGTCAGTAGGTATTGATACCGAGCAGTTCACTGGATATGCCTTCGGTATGGGGGTAGAGCGTTTAGCCATGTTGCGTTATGGCGTCAAAGATCTTCGGTTGTTTTTTGAAAACGATCTCCGTTTCCTGTCTCAATTCCACTAAGCGAGCTGCCCAATGAAATTCAGTGAAAAATGGTTGCGTGAATGGGTGAGCCCGCCGGTCGATACCGAGACCCTGGGTGAGCAGTTGACGTTTATGGGGTTGGAGGTCGATGAAATTGTATCGGCAGCACCCGGATTTAAATCTGTTATCGTTGCTCGTATTGCCAGCATAATTCAGCACCCTGATGCTGATCGGCTTCGTGTCTGTGATGTCGATACAGGGGGCGATGAGTTAGTACAAGTTGTCTGTGGAGCTCCCAACGCACGACAAGGTTTGGTGGTGGCTTTTGCTCAAGTGGGGGGGGTGTTGCCCAGCGGTATGAAATTGAAGAAGGCAAAACTTCGTGGAGTCGTGTCCATGGGCATGTTGTGCTCATCATCGGAATTAGGTTTGTCAGATGAATCTGAAGGAATAATGGAGCTTCCGGACAATGCGCCTGTCGGAACTGACCTGATTGATTATCTAGAGTTGGATGATTCGATTATTGATATCGACCTGACTCCAGACCGAGGCGACTGCCTGAGTATTCGTGGCATTGCTCGGGATTTATCTGCCAAGAACGACCTACCGCTGCAGCTGCGCGAAATTAATGAAGCGAAAGTGCAAATCGATTCGAGCTGGTCGGTAAAGGTTGAAGACGACAATGCGTGTGTTCGCTACGCAGGCCGAATTGTAGAGGGTGTCGATCTCAAGGCTAGTAGTCCGAACTGGATGGCAGAGCGACTAAGGCGCGCCGGTGTGCGCTCCATTAATCCTGCAGTGGATATTACCAACTACGTCATGCTAGAGCTGGGTCAGCCAATGCATGCGTTCGATGCTGAAAAATTGCAAGGTAGTATCCAGGTTCGCCTCGCAAAAACCGGTGAACGTCTGGTTTTGTTAGATGGAAGGGACGTGGCGCTGGATGCGGAAACGACTATTATCGCGGATGAATCAGGCCCTATCGGAATTGCAGGAATAATGGGTGGAACATCAACAGCGGTCGATGGAAATACCACGACGATATTTTTTGAAAGTGCGCTTTTCCTGCCAGAACTCATAGCGGGTAAGCCCCGACGATATTCGGCTCATTCAGAATCTGCCCACAGATTTGAGCGCGGTGTTGATCCAGGTGGTCAACTTGAGGCGCTGGAATATGCAACGGGTCTGATGAAAACCATCGCCGGTGGAAAATCAGGTCCTGTTGTAGATTGGCAGAATGATGATCGAATGCCTATTCGGCCGACCATACAGGTTCGACAAAGCCGTTTGCAGCGCATTCTAGGTATTTCTCCTGACGCAAGCACGGTGACAACCATATTCAAGAGATTGGGTATTAATTGTGTGCCGACAGATGAAGGCTGGAAAGTGGAATCTCCAAGTTATCGCTACGATCTTGCCATTGAAGAAGATTATCTGGAAGAGGTAGCTCGCGTCATCGGCTATGACTCTTTGCCTCGCACGTACCCTACTCACCGGCCAACATTCCGTGCTGTCCCGGAAACTCGTGTTTCGCCCATCAGTATCAAGCAGCGTCTCGTTAGTCGTGGTTATCAGGAGGTGGTTACCTACAGTTTTGTCGAAGCTCTACAGCAACAGAGTTTGCGACCTGGCTTAATTGCCTTGCCTCTGGCAAACCCTATATCATCGGAGCTGGGGGTTATGCGTACCACCCTAGTCGGCGGATTGTTGACCACATTGATAAAGAACGCTGCACGACAAACCCACTCGATGGCTCTGTTCGAAACTGGCCTGCGTTTTTTGGCCAACCCGCACGGCGCACCCCTGGCTGAGCTTGATGAATTCATTGCAGCCCACCACGGCAATGATATTCAAAGCGACAAGAGCGTTTATCAGCAGAATATGTTGGCAGGACTGGTTGCCGGCAGACGTCATGCAGAAAACTGGAATACCGATGCCGATGTTGTAGATTTCTTTTCAGTTAAAGCGGACATCGAAAACCTGTTACAGCAGGCTAATGGTGCATCCGTAACCTTTGAGCCAATAGAGCTTGATCTTTTGCATCCGGGGCAGCGTGCTGGAATCGTAATTCATGGTGAATCTGTCGGTTTTGTCGGCGCATTGAATCCGACGTTACAAAAGAGTTTGGATTTGACACAAATGCCCATCATTTTTGAGTTATCTCTCGAAGCCTTATCAGTCTCAAAAGTACCCAAAGCGGCTTCGATGTCGCGTTTCCCTCAGGTTCGTCGCGACCTGGCCCTGCTGGTAGATGACTCTGTATCGTATCAATCGATTGTCGAAGTGATCAGGGCAGAAGCCCCCGCATTTCTTCAAGACATCAAGATTTTCGATATTTATCAAGGAGAAAAATTGCCGGAAGGTAAGAAAAGTATGGCTTTAGGCTTGATTCTGCAGGACTTTTCGCGCACCCTACAGGACAGTGAAGTGGAAACAGTTGTCGCAAAAATTGTTGCGACATTGGAAGCCGTGCACGGAGCAGTTTTAAGGGTGTGAAATGGCACTAACAAAAGCAGCAATGGCGGAGATGTTGTTTGATGAACTGGGGCTTAACAAGCGTGAGGCCAAAGAGTTCGTCGAGCATTTCTTTGAAGAAGTGAGGATTGCGCTCGAAAGTGGGCACGACGTCAAGCTTTCAGGTTTTGGTAATTTTGTGCTTCGTAACAAAAGCCAACGGCCAGGGCGAAATCCTAAAACGGGTGAAGAAATTCCTATTTCGGCCCGTAGAGTGGTCACATTTAGACCGGGACAGAAACTAAAGGCGCGTGTAGAAGCTTATGCTGGAAATCAGCAACAATAACGAACTGCCTACGATACCCAACAAGCGTTACTTCACCATTGGTGAAGTCAGTGATCTGTGTTTGGTCAAGCCGCACGTACTTCGCTACTGGGAGCAGGAATTCCCAGATCTAGAGCCCGTAAAGAGGCGTGGAAACCGTCGCTACTATCAGCGGCACGACGTCATGCTGATTCGTCAAATACGCAGCTTGTTGTATCAAGAGGGTTACACGATAGGTGGCGCCAGGCTGCACTTGTCAGGGGATGTGGTAAAAGACGACAACGCACAATCTCAGCAAATGATCCGTCAGCTTCGATCCGAACTCGAAGATCTGTTGAAAATACTCCGTACCGCCTGACCCGGCAGCTGCTGGTTATTTCGTTGGCAGTGCTAGTTGCGGGTAAAAGTTACAGTTTTTTTAACTAAATATGCACAAATAACATTGCGCTTACGTTAAGCTCTGTCGCTCTGGCGGGGCGTGGCGCAGCCTGGTAGCGCACCACAATGGGGTTGTGGGGGTCGGAGGTTCGAATCCTCTCGCCCCGACCAGTCTTCAGGAGTAGTAAAGTCAGTCGATAAGTCGTGTCAGTTGGTGTAATTGGAGCTCAATATGCAGGCAAACGCGCTGTGCATGACTGTCACGAAGGTTGTTGAATTACTGGGGACGGCAAATATTGCCTCGGTAGTGAACCAATATCGAGCAGCACAAGGTAATAAACGCGCAGAGGCCCTTGACGGGCTTCGTCAAGCTGCGGATATTTTCATGGAACAGTTTGCGTCCATGAGCGCCTCTGAGCGACAGATAACAAAAATCATGCATTTGGACTCCCTGGGTTCGCAGGAGTACTGGTCGAACCTCTTCGGGAGCTCTGAGGACCCGAAAAAGCACAAAGGCGAAATAGTAAGACTTGCCAGTCGAATCATGTTCGCCAGCAATCACTTGCCGGCGTTGCTTAGCCTAGTTGATCAGGTCGATACAACGCCACAGTTCGCCACACAGGCACTTAAGCAGGGTGATGGATACCTTTGTATTCGCCTTACAGACGCTGGTGAGCGGGCTTCAGACCCTGATAGGGTGGCCAGATCAATCGACGGCATTGATATGCTTTATTCGGCGTGTGCAAGCATTGCCAGGAAGCCTGCCATCGATATTCGTGTTGATAGTGTCACTCCCAGGCCCAACGGTGATCGTGACGTTGTGTTTGCCGGGGAAGGAGGCAGCATTGCTGCCGTTTACGCCATTATTAATTCCATACGAGAGACTTTGGCCGAACTAGATCCAGTGCAGGAAATTGATTTGGATTCTGTTGTTTGGTCATTACCCATATTTGAAGATCTGAACACGCTTGCCTCCTTGGGGAATTTTTCCAAACAGGATTTAAAAGATATCAGCGACACTTTGCATCAAGGTGCGCTGCTGACGTTGGAAAGCGGCGTCATTTCCCTCGACCCTTCTGAAACAGTTTCGTTAGCAGAGGCCGCTCATGGCGCTGCACCCAAAAACCGAGCAACTTCTAGCGCATCTGGTGAGAAATTGGCGTTGGTGAGCTCCGTAGACGCTAATGGTGCGGCTACAGAGGATATTGCGCCGTTTTCACCGGTTGAGCGTGACGAGCATTATGATCGGTATTTGAAGGAGCGTGAGGCCATGCTAGGGGCTCAGGAGGGCGATGGGTCTGAGCTCACTGCGGGAAATCACACCGCCAATGCCAGTGAGCAGGGTGAGGACACATTGGTGGACAAAAATCGAAAAGATGCGGTAGACGACTTACTTAAATCTCTAGGCCAAAGTCGAGATCACTAAGTAAAAGCGCGATGCGCGTAAAGTTGAGAACCTTTGCAGCTCACGGGCTTGGGTTTTGTTTGTGTGGATCCCAATCTGGGCCAGCTAAGTCTATATAGCCGTGGTCGCAGCACTATCGTGGGGCGATTTTCAAATTGGAAGTTTTCTAAAATGAAACGCGAATCCGATATTCGCGTTTCACAAGAAGGTCAATTGTTATGATTGACCAAAAGCTTTGGCTCCCTGAGACGGGCTCGAACCGCCGACCCAATGATTAACAGTCATTTGCTCTACCAACTGAGCTACCAGGGAATCGAGTCGAATTGTATTGATCTTATTCGTGTACGTCAATGAGTTAGCTTGCAAAAATCGAGTCAATTTACAACTTGGATGTATAATTGGGGCTCCAAGCAACCTATTGGAGTGAAATGTCCAACCTATTTGACCTGCACACAGGCTATACACCATCAGGTCATCAGCCAAATGCCATCAAAAATCTGTGTGCTGGGATTAATGATGGATTGGCCTACCAGACATTACTAGGTGTCACAGGTTCAGGCAAAACTTTTACCATTGCGAATATTTTGCAGCAACAGCAGCGTCCGGCCATTGTTTTGGCGCCAAACAAAACACTAGCTGCGCAGCTGTACGGCGAGTTCAAGGAATTTTTCCCTAATAATGCTGTCGAGTATTTTGTGTCGTACTACGACTACTACCAGCCTGAAGCATACGTTCCCAGCAGCGATCTATTCATCGAAAAGGATTCGTCCATCAACGAGCACATTGAGCAGATGAGGTTGTCTGCTACGAAAGCTCTGTTCGAACGCCGGGATACAATCATCGTGGCCACAGTATCGTCAATTTACGGATTGGGCGACCCCGAGCAGTATCACAAGATGGTTTTGCACTTGAAGCGCGGTGAGACGGTTAACCAGCGAGATGTGCTCAGGCGCCTTGCCGAGCTGCAGTACAGTCGCAACGATCTTGAGCTCAAACGCGGAACCTATCGGGTTCGCGGTGAAATTATTGATATCTACCCAGCCGACTCAGACCGAGAGGCTATTCGAGTGGAGCTGTTTGATGATGATATCGAATCCCTGAGCTTCTTCGACCCTCTAACGGGAGAAGTGTCGCGTAAGGTGCCGCGGCTTACTATCTACCCTAAGACACATTACGTAACGCCTCGACAACGTCTGCTAGACGCCACTGATCTCATCAAGGATGAGCTTCGGGAGCGCCTGGAGCAATTCACAGCAGCGGGCAAGCTGGTGGAAGCACAGCGCCTCCAGCAACGCACGCAGTTCGATTTGGAAATGATTCATGAGCTTGGGTATTGCTCAGGAATAGAAAATTACTCACGCTATCTTTCTGGTCGAGCACCGGGCGAGCCGCCGCCGTGTCTGTTCGATTATTTACCCGACGATAGTTTGCTGTTCATCGATGAGAGTCATGTGACAGTTCCGCAGTTGGGTGCGATGTACAAAGGCGACCGCTCGCGTAAAGAGAATCTAGTTAATTATGGTTTTCGGATGCTGTCAGCGTTGGACAACAGGCCGTTGAAGTTTGAAGAATTCGTAGAGCTGGCGCCGCAGACTATATTTGTGTCCGCGACCCCAGGAAATTATGAAAAAGAGCACGCCGACCAGGTCGTCGAGCAAGTTGTACGACCAACGGGTCTGCTGGATCCGGAAGTCGAAGTGCGGCCAGCGCGTACGCAGGTCGACGATGTCATTTCAGAAATAGCTGACCGAGTCTCGAAGAACGAGCGCGTGCTGATTACCACGCTGACAAAGCGTATGTCAGAGGACTTAACCGACTACCTTTCTGATCACGATATCAAAGTGCGTTATCTGCATTCTGACGTAGACACCGTCGAACGCAGTGAAATTATCAGAGATTTACGATTAGGCGTGTTCGATGTCATCGTCGGCATCAATTTGCTTCGAGAGGGGCTCGACATGCCCGAGGTGTCGCTGGTTGCCATTCTGGATGCGGACAAGGAGGGTTTTCTGCGCTCTGATCGTTCATTAATTCAAACTATTGGTCGAGCCGCTCGTAACCTACACGGCAAGGCCATACTGTATGCTGACAGGGTTACAGGTTCTATGCAGAGAGCCATGGACGAAACCGACCGTCGACGCGAGGTGCAGGTTCAGTACAACAAGGATCATGGCATCACTCCAAAGGGCATCCAGAAGGCTGTTAACGATGTAATGGAGGCGGGCGGCAGTGGTAACCAAGACAAGCGTCGAGGACGGCGTGGCACGCAAAAGAATGATCAACCAGCCGTTGAAGCGATGTCTGCGAACGATGCTGCTAAACGGATGAAGCAGTTAGAAAAAGAAATGTATGAGTGTGCCCGTAACCTTGAATTTGAACGCGCGGCACAGCTTCGAGATGAATTGGAACAAATTCGAGACTCTGTATTCAAACAAGGCACCGAGGCTCCAATGGCAGCGCCCTCGAAAAAGCAGGGTAAAACCGTGGCGTAGTAGGGGCTATTAGGAGCGATGCCTTTCCAGAATTAGTACTGGGAGCGTTTTGTGCTCCAGAAAATTAAGTCATTTTTACACGGTAATTGCGCCGTCATTAATTTGAGGAATACGTAAATGTTAGAAGCCTATCGACAACAAGTCGTCGAACGCGAAGCAGAGGGCGTGGTACCAAAACCACTGTCTGCAGCACAAACCGCTGAACTCGTTGATTTGCTCAAGTCTCCACCGGCGGGCGAAGGAGAGTTTCTGCTTAACCTACTGTCTCAGCGTATACCCGCAGGTGTTGATGAAGCCGCTTATGTAAAAGCAGGTTTCCTTGCGGCGGTAGCGAAAGGTGAGGCAACTTCACCCCTAGTGACACCCGTGCGCGCTGTAGAGCTGTTGGGCACCATGCTAGGTGGTTACAACATCCAACCGTTGATAGCAGCTCTGGATAACCCTGATCTGGCGGATGCTGCCGTTACAGCCTTGTCGCATACCTTACTGATGTTTGATGCATTCCATGATGTGGAAGAAAAATCAAAAGCCGGAAACGCATCTGCTGCTAAAGTCATTCAGTCTTGGGCGGATGCAGATTGGTTTCTTGTCAAAGAAGATGTTCCCGAAAAAATCACAGTCACTGTGTTCAAGGTGCCTGGTGAGACTAATACCGATGATCTTTCTCCAGCGACGGATGCTTGGAGCAGGCCCGATATTCCTTTGCATGCGCAAGCCCTGCTTAAGTTTGAACGCGAAGGAGTCGCAGCAAACCCAATTCAAACAATCGCGACCTTAAAGGAAAAAGGTTTTCCAGTTGCCTATGTAGGCGATGTGGTAGGAACCGGTTCGTCCAGAAAATCAGCAACCAATTCCGTGTTATGGCACATGGGAGATGATATCCCTCACATTCCTAATCGCCGTGATGGTGGATTTGACAACACATTAGAAGATGCTGGTGCGCTACCCATAGAGTGTGATGTCAACGGTATGGAAACTGGCGATGTCATCGATATCTTCCCAGGCGATATGAAAGTAACCAACCACGAGACAGGCGATGTGTTGAGCACGTTTGAATATGGCAACGATGTTCTGCTTGACGAAGTCCGAGCTGGTGGACGTATACCGTTAATCATCGGTCGTGGTTTAACAGATCGAGCTAGAGAGTCTTTGGGGCTAGAGTTCAGCACAGTGTTTCGACGTCCGGGTGTAAGTGATGTCAGCACTAAGGGCTATACGCTTGCTCAAAAAATCGTTGGTAAGGCGTGTGGTACTGTAGGTGTTCGCCCAGGTCAATACTGTGAACCTAAAATGACAACCGTTGGATCCCAGGATACAACGGGTCCAATGACACGCGATGAATTGAAAGATCTGGCCTGTCTTGGATTTTCCGCAGATCTTGTCATGCAGTCCTTCTGTCACACAGCAGCTTATCCAAAGCCCATTGATGTCGATACGCATCACACGTTGCCAGACTTCATGTCTACTCGTGGTGGCGTCTCGTTACGTCCAGGCGACGGTATCATCCACTCGTGGCTGAATCGCATGTTGCTACCCGATACGGTGGGCACTGGCGGTGATTCTCATACGCGTTTTCCAATGGGTATTTCTTTTCCTGCAGGTTCTGGTCTTGTCGCGTTTGCATCGGCAGTCGGTGTAATGCCATTGAACATGCCTGAGTCCGTATTGGTTCGCTTCAAAGGTGAGATGCAACCGGGTATAACGTTGCGTGATCTGGTTAACGCAATTCCTTACGCAGCTCTGAAAAGAGGCTTATTAACGGTTGAGAAGAAAGGCAAGAAAAATGTCTTCTCTGGTGCCTGCGTAGAAATTGAGGGTCTTAAAGATCTTAAACTTGAGCAAGCATTTGAGTTGGCTGATGCAACAGCTGAGCGTTCTGCCGGTGGTTGTACCATCAAGTTGGACATGGAGCCGCTGAAGGAATACATCACATCTAATATCACGTTACTGCGTTGGATGATCGATCAAGGTTACGACGATGCTCGTACCATTGAGCGTCGTGCACGCAAGATGGAAGAGTGGCTGGAGAATCCAAGCCTGCTTGAAGCTGATACTGATGCGGAATATTCAGAGATTATCGAAATAGATCTGAATGAAATCACCGAACCTTTATTGGCTTGTCCGAATGATCCTGATGATGTTAAGCCGTTGTCTGAAGTTCAAGGCGTTAACGTCGATGAAGTCTTTATCGGATCATGCATGACGAATATCGGCCACTATCGCGCAGCGGGGAAATTGATTGAGAAGTCGGGTGCCTATGTGGACACTGTTCTATGGATTGCGCCTCCCACTCGAATGGATGAGCACCAGCTCAAAGAGGAGGGTTACTACAACATCTTTGGAGCAGCCGGAGCTCGATTGGAAATTCCGGGTTGCTCGCTTTGTATGGGTAATCAAGCGCGGGTTAAGCCGGGTGCGACAGTGGTTTCGACATCTACTCGAAACTTCCCGAATCGGCTTGGTGCTGGGGCAAATGTCTACCTGAGTTCTGCAGAGCTGGCAGCAGTTGCGGCCCTGTTGGGTAGGTTGCCAACCGTTGCTGAATACATGGACTACGTAAAGGATCTGGATGCGATGAGTGATGAGGTCTATCGCTATCTGAATTTCAATGAGATTGCGAGTTTCCAGCATTCTGCAGACGAAGCAAAAGTGAAATTTAAAGATATACCGGTATCGATTCAAATGACGGCCTAACGGTCCAGCTAGACGTGTGACAGTCCGGGGCTTTTTAGCCCCGGACTTGTTTGAGCTTGTCCAGAAATTTAGCGAGTCAGATAACTTTCTGCATGTTTTAAATACTGAGACCGGCTGAGGATCAATTTTGGACGGCTGCCTCCACATTGTCGCCACAACACAACCGATCGTAAACCTCCAAGTAAGGATGCCCGTATTGTAGATGCGATGTTATTGTCGTTCAAATAATCAGGGTCGCCGCTTACCATAATACGAGGGCTGACTTGACTGATACTGCTGCGATAGAGGTTAGCTAAATTACTGATCATGTCGGGATCATCCACAGACAGCTCCATAGACTGGGCGCGACTGATTCCTATTCTGAGTTGCTCCACCGTATCGTCGTCTTTGAGAATATTGGTGCCAAGCTGAATCAGCGCCAAGGCGTACCTGGCAATGTCCAGATCTCTGGATTCGTTATTGCCACCAAGTTGACTTTTCAAAATGCCCATTCCCGCGGAGATGTTGCGTGCGCTGCCGCCATAGGCATCGATAACGCGCTCGGTGTTCAGCGTCAGAATTGATCGTAAGGTACTGGCTAGAACATCTTTGTCGCATATTCCTGTCGTTGCTAGTGTCTTGCACAAATGCACGGACTGAAAAACTCCGGCAAGCGCGAGTGTCTGGTTTTCAATGGTTGATAATGAGGTCATGCTAAGGAGTATAGGTTGCGCAAGAGGGCTCTGAACACGAAAGTAGTATCTGGTTGTACTAGTGTTCAGGCAAGTCGCTGATTATGGCTCCGCCGAGACATTGCTCGCCAGAGTAGAAAACTATGGATTGTCCTGGCGTTGCAGCGCGGACAGGCTCATCGAATGTAATATCCAGAGACCCGTCTTGCTGAGTTTTCACCAGCACGGCTTGATCTTGTTGACGGTACCGTACTTTGGCGGTGCAGCGAAATTCCTGATCAATGGCAGCACGGTGAACCCAATGGACGTCATGGGCGCTCAGGTGAGACCTGAACAGTGTTGGATGATCGTGCCCTTGACCCACAATAAGTCGGTTGTCGCTAAGATCCTTGGCAAGAACATACCAGGGCGAGTCGGAGGCATTGTTCATTCCGCCGATACCAAGACCTTGACGTTGGCCTAACGTGTAGAACATCAGACCATTGTGCCGACCGATGACTTCGTCGGTGTCGGTCACGATGTCACCGGGTTGAGCGGGTAGGTACTCGCCCAGAAAGGCTGTAAATTTACGTTCGCCGATAAAGCAGATACCGGTGCTGTCTTTTTTGCTGTGCACATGAAAGCCTGCATCTTGGGCAATGTCTCGTACCTTGGGTTTTTCTAAAGCCCCAACAGGGAACAGGCTTGGTCTAAGTTGTTCCTGGTTAAGCGTATAGAGGAAGTAACTTTGATCTTTATTTGTATCCAATCCTCTAAGTAAGGAGATTTGCGTATTGTCACCACCAGAGCGGACGTAGTGACCGGTTGCTATAGCGTCCGCTCCTTTCGACCTTGCATGTTCAAGAAAGGCTTTGAATTTGATTTCCTTGTTGCACAGTATGTCCGGATTGGGCGTTCGGCCAGCACCATACTCGCTAAGAAAATGCGCGAATACGCGCTCCCAATACTCTTCTGAAAAATTTACCGTGGTTATTGGCATGTTTAGTTTGGCCGCGACTGAAGCTGCATCGCGATAGTCCTGCCGAGCGGTACAGTGCTCGTCATCATCTTCCCAGTTCTGCATGAAGATGCCTGAAACCTGATAGCCCTGTTGTTTGAGCAGAAGCGCTGCAACGGATGAATCCACACCTCCAGACATACCTACAATGACATGCATGGAACTGGCATCGGTACGCAATGGCGCCGCGATCGGGGAGATTGCTGGTAGCATGATTTACAGATTAGTTATGAGAGCATCGCTTCGGTGCGTTGTTTTTCGTTTTGACGGGGGAGGTGCCGTTTGGCGTGCAAAAAAATCGCCATCCATCATTTCCAAAAACTGTTTTGCCTGAGGTGTTAGGAATTTACCTCGTCTGACCACAACGCCATAACTTCGATTGGGAAAATAATCATCCATAGGTTTTACTGTCAGGTTTTCAAACCCTCGTAAACAGATACTGGTGACAATGCTAATGCCGGTGCCAATTTCAACGTAACGTTTAATCACTTCCCAGCCACCTGCTTCAAGTACAACATTGTACGGAACACCGTGCTGCTGGAAAACAAGGTCGACCACGCTCCAGGTGCTCAGATGTCGTGGAGGGAGAATCAAACCATATGGGCTGATGTCTTCCAAGGTTATGTGTTCCTTGTCTTCCAACGGATGACCCTTGCACATTATAAGAGCGGGTTTGTAATTATAAATAGGGTGATAGACCATATCGTCCGGAATATCGATCATGGAACCGACGGCAAAATCAACTTCGTCAGCGCGCAGTAACGCCAAGCCGTCATGACCAGTCACATTGTGCAGTCGTACATCAATCTGTGAAAACTGATCGGAAAATGATTTGATGATGTCGGGCAAAACGTAAAGTAGCGTGGCTTCACCTGCTGCAATATCCAATGGTCCTGCGTGGACTTCGCCCAGCTGTGCGGCAAAGGTATCCGCGAGGCGGGAAAATCCGTCAACTAAAGGTTGAGCTAATTCGAATAGCAAATCTCCAGCTGGAGTGAGTCTGATTTTTGGCCCACACCGTTCGAATAATAGCGTATCCAATTCTTTTTCTAGTGCTTGAATTTGCAGTGAAACGGTTGGCTGACTTAACTTCAAGCGCTGCGCTGCTTTTGAAATATTGCCCGTTTGAGCTGCGTGACAAAACGCACGAAGTTGCCGATGCTGGTTTAGATTAGGTGTATCGATGCTTGTCACTGGTCTAATTATTAGGTCAGACTATGGTAATGAAAGGTATTATTATAATGGATAGAAGAGTGCTTCGATAGTCCGTTAGGACGCTTTTTTCGCCAACTGTATGGCAGCTTCTAAGCGCATACCCTGTCGAGCTATGGAAGAAGGTAGACTTAGACGCATCCCCATTCTAACTACAGTGCCATGTTCGGATTACTTCGCGACTGGCTGCTAGACCCCGCGGCCCTGTTGTTTCTTGCCTCAATTGCGCTCGGGTTGGTGCTTATTGTCACCTCCCAAAAGCGATTGCGCGCTCTCACTACTCATCAGAGCGATGGAAAAAACCAGTTACCGAGCAAGAAGGCAGGCATCTTTTCAGTTCGAACCAGTATAGTTGTGGTGGTCTGGCTGGTGGGTTATGAGCTAGTTACAGCTCCAATTTTTGTTAATCCGATGGTCAATCAACTGGAAAAATTGTACGCATCCGATGAGCAATGCGCACCGAGTAGTCATGTTGTATTGCTAAGTGGTGGTGTTGACTCTCGAGCGCGGAGCGTGGACAGTTTTGAGCGTATGTCCTCAGCCACATTCGTGCGAGCAACCGAGGCTTCGCGAATTATTACCAAGGAGCCAGATGCCAAATTGATTGTGTCCGGTGGGCGTCTACACAATTTTCCAGAAGCCGAGGTAATAGCCCGTTACCTGACATCTTTGGGGGTTGCGGAAGAGAGCCTGATACTGGAATCTACGTCAAGGAACACTTACGAGAATGCTGTGAATGTGGCAGCAATATTGTCTGCCCAAGACGTACAGGGCCCGGTTCGGTTGGTAAGCTCTGCCATGCATATGCACAGGGCATTTAAGAGCTTTGAGTTGGCTTTGAAGGGCACCGGTATAAGCATATGCCCGGTTAGCGTAGATTTTAAGGGGCTACCAGAACTTCAACTCTACGGCTGGGTGCCACAAATGTCATCGCTGATTAAATTCGATCACATGCTACATGAGCTTGTAGCTTTACTCATATACCGACTCAAGGGGTGGATCTGAGGGGCGTCACACAATAGCTTGAGCAATTGAAATACTCGGTTTGTTGTGTGACATTCCCTTAGCAGCCCTTTTCGTCAATAAGATGCCCTAGACTTTGTAATATTCCTGATACCAGTCCACGAACTTACTAATTCCTTCTTCCACACTAGTATCAGGTTTGTAGTTCACATCTCTAACCAGATCCGAAACATCGGCATAGGTATCAGGAACGTCGCCTGGTTGCAGCGGGAGCAGATTCTTTGTCGCGGTACGATTCAGACAACCCTCAAGTGTACTTATATAGTGCTCCAGATCTACTGGCTGGTTATTGCCAATATTGTAGATGCGGTAAGGCGCAGTGCTGGTCGCTGGATCTGGAGCATCGCTATTCCAATCACTGTTCGGCGTTGCAGTGTTGTCCAGTGTACGGATGACACCTTCGACAATGTCATCAATGAAGGTGAAGTCTCGCTTGTGCTTGCCGTAGTTAAAAACATCAATGGGTTTGCCTGCCAAGATGTTCTTGGTAAACAGAAAAAGCGCCATGTCAGGCCGTCCCCAAGGTCCGTAGACCGTGAAAAATCGCAGGCCTGTGGTTGGCAGATTGAACAAATGACTATAGGTGTGGGCCATTAGCTCATTGGCTTTTTTAGTCGCTGCATACAAGCTAACCGGATGATCAACTGGTTCGTGCACACTAAACGGCATGTTTGTGTGATTGCCATACACGGAACTACTTGAGG
>JBLHWG010000092.1:0-15597 GCA_047629055.1 Halioglobus sp. | reverse complement strand
GCTTGGCTTTTAACGATGCCTGACCGGGTACAGTTCCCAAGATCAATGTATGTACTTGCGTACCCATAATTGGTGGTAAAGACTCAGCGTAGTCACTCATGATAGAAGGGGGCGGAGGAATTTGGTTTCCAGAATCAGCTGAAGGAATCGCTTAGTAGGCGTTGAAAATAGAAGGGGGAAGGGATTTTGTCGCTTCTTGAATGTCCTCAGCCCTAAGGTGCAAGGCCACGTGTCAGGATCAGTCGAAGGGTATTCTCAGCCCCCTGGAAAAGTTCGGTGTCAGAATCTGCGCTGAGCGCAGTGATTTGCGGCGTGAAATCAGCGTAGTGTTGGGTGGATGACCAAATAAGAAACAATAAATGCAACGGTGCTACCGCTACCAGTTGGCCTGCGTCAATCCAACGCTGAATAATGGTGCATTTACGGGCCACTAGGCTTTTTAATTCAGTTTCAAGGAAGGGGCGAATAATAGGGGCGCCTTGTAGTATCTCGTTAGCAAACAGTCTGGAGGCCAGCGGATCCCTTTTTGAGAGCGTCAATTTCTGTAGAGCGTACTGCCAGATTTCCTCGATTGGATCGCCATCTGGGTTCAATTTTTCGAGTGGATCAAGCCAAACACTGAGTGTTTGCTCAAGAACCGCTGTGTAAATATCTTGTTTCCGGTTGAAATAATAGAGAACATTAGCCTTCGACATGCCTGCAGCGGTGGCAATCTGGTCGACAGTGGCACCGCGATAGCTATTTACCGAGAAAACGTCCAGAGCAGCGCGTATGATTCTAGCTTCATTCTGAGCTTGGATTCGAGTGCGCTTTCTCGGAACCGGATGATGAATCAAAACAGTGCTCGCAATTGTTGACCAGATGGTCAAGATACGATAGCGTGGGTTTAATGACAAGTAATACTGATTTAAGAGAATTTATTAAATGATAAACAATTTGATTGGTGGCCAGCTTGTGGCGACAAAGAGTGGTCGATCGCAACCAATATATAATCCAGCCACGGGTGAGGCGATTGATGAGCTAGGGTTGAGTTCGGCCGAAGAAGTAGCAGCTGCGGTGGACAATGCTGCAGCAGCGTTCCCTGCCTGGTCGTCGACACCGCCACTTAAACGTGCTGCGGTCATGTTCAAATTCAATGAGCTTCTTATCCAAAACGCTGATGCCATCGCTAGAGAAATATCGCGAGAGCATGGCAAAACTCATGACGATGCTTTGGGTGAGGTTCAACGTGGCAGAGAAGTTGTCGAATTTGTCTGCGGAATTCCGCAAATGCTTAAAGGTGAATTTTCCCGAAACGTCGGACCTCAAATTGATACTTGGTCAGATCGTCAGGCGCTCGGCGTCTGTGCAGGCATTACGCCGTTTAATTTCCCGGCCATGGTTCCGCTTTGGATGTATCCCGTGGCTATTGCCTGCGGTAACACGTTTATTTTGAAGCCGTCAGAGCGCGACCCATCTTCGGTTATGATGATTGCAGATTTATTGCATCAGGCTGGCTTGCCGCCAGGTGTTCTGAATGTCGTGCACGGTGACAAGGAATCAGTCGATGCCTTATTAGACAATCCAAAAGTCCAAGCCATTAGTTTTGTTGGTTCTACACCGATTGCAGAGTATGTCTATCATCGTGGTACACAGGCTGGTAAGCGGGTGCAGGCACTAGGTGGTGCTAAAAACCATATGGTCGTTATGCCAGATGCCGATATGGATCAGGTAGTAGATGCATTAATGGGGGCAGGCTTTGGCTCTGCCGGCGAGCGTTGCATGGCTATTTCTGTGGCCGTACCGGTTGGAGAGAAAACAGCAGATCGACTCGTTGAAGCATTGCGTCCAAAGGTCGAGGCATTAAAAGTGGGCCCCGCGGAAGACCCAGACACAGAAATGGGGCCTGTTATCACAGCGGCTGCAAAAACCAAAATCACTGAGCTTATCGACAGTGGTGTAGAAGCGGGCGCCGAGCTGGTTGTTGATGGACGTGGCATTGCATTGCAGGGTTACGAGAATGGCTATTTCCTCGGTGGTAGCTTGTTCGATAAAGTCACTACGGACATGCAAATCTACCAGCAAGAAATTTTTGGCCCCGTGTTGTCGGTTGTTAGAGCCGCCGATTACGATGAGGCTGTAAAGATAATTAACGATCACGAATACGGCAACGGTACTGCTATCTTTACCCGAGACGGCGATGCGGCACGCTCATTTTCCAACAGCATTCAGGTTGGCATGGTTGGCATAAACGTGCCAATCCCTGTACCCGTGGCTTATCACAGCTTTGGTGGTTGGAAACGTTCTTTGTTTGGCGATCATTCCATCTATGGACCAGAAGGTGTGCATTTCTATACGCGCCTGAAAACTATTACCAGTCGTTGGCCAACGGGTATTAAATCCGGAGCTGTATTCAACTTTCCTACTTGAAAACCGGCACGGTTGTTTCGCGCAAAGCAATGAATTAATAACTTAAGAGAGCACGATATGGCGATTACCAGCAATATGCGGATCAACAGCGAGCGCCTTTGGGACTCTCTGATGGAAATGGCAAAAATTGGACCTGGAATCGCCGGTGGTAACAATCGGCAAACATTAACGGATGAAGATGCCGTTGGGCGCCGATTGTTTCAAACCTGGTGTGAAGAGGCAGGCCTGAGTATGGGTATCGACAAGATGGGCACGATGTTCGCCCGTCGTGAAGGTACAGACCCTGAGGCTTTGCCGGTGTATGTCGGAAGCCACCTTGACACGCAACCGACAGGTGGTAAATACGACGGCGTTTTGGGCGTCTTAGGCGGTCTTGAAATCATTCGCCAGCTCAATGATATGAGTATTAAGACCCGTCATCCTATCGTGATCGTGAACTTTACCAATGAAGAGGGCACTCGTTTTGCGCCAGCAATGGTGGCCTCCGGTGTCTTTGCAGGTATGCATACACTCGACTGGGCTTATGCACGTGAAGATGCAGACGGCATAAAGCTCGGTGATGAGTTAGAGAGGGTTGGATACCTGGGTGATGAGGATGTGGGGGCCAGAAAAATGCATGCCTTCTTCGAGCTGCATATTGAGCAAGGGCCGATTCTCGAAATGGAAAATAAGGACGTGGGTATTGTAACGCATGGTCAGGGTCTCAAATGGTTAGAGGTCACCTTGATTGGTAAGGAGAGTCACACGGGTTCGACGCCCATGCACATGCGTACTAATGCAGGTCTGGGTATGGCCCGCATGACGGAGCTAGTCAACAAGATCGCATTGAGTCATGCACCTTTGGCTGTCGGATCCGTTGGACAGTGCAATGTCTACCCGAATTCACGCAACATTATTCCGGGGAAAGCTGTTTTTACTGTTGATTTCAGGCATCCCGAAAAAGACGTTATCAGCGATATGGAAGAACGTTTTCGCGCTGGTGCCAAGGATATTGCCGATGGCATCGGGTTGAGTTACACCATAGAGCAGGTGGGTGGATTTGATCCGGTAGAATTCGACGAAAACTGTGTGGCTGCTGTACGAGCGGCCGCTGAGCGCTTGGGTTACAGCCATAGAAATCTTGTTTCAGGTGCAGGCCACGATGCGTGTTGGATTAATCGCGTTGCACCTACAGCGATGGTCATGTGTCCATGTGTCGATGGTTTGTCCCATAACGAAGCCGAAGATATTTCACCTGAATGGGCAGCAGCAGGCGCCAATGTGCTGTTCCATGCTGTTGTAGAAACAGCAGAAATTGTTGACTAATTGTTGAATCGACAGAAGCACGAGACCGATAGGAAAACACTATGAGCAAAGTCATTAAAGGCGGTACTGTTGTTACCGCTGATCGAAGTTACGCCGCTGATGTGAAAATTGACAAAGGCGTCATTGTTGAAATCGGTCAAAACTTAAGTGGTGATGAAACACTGGATGCCACCGGTTGCTTTGTCATGCCCGGTGGCATTGACCCACACACACATTTAGAAATGCCATTCATGGGCACGTATTCTACAGACGATTTTGAATCGGGTACTCGTGCTGCATTGTCCGGTGGTACAACAATGGTCGTTGATTTTTGCTTGCCAGCTCCTGGTCAGTCGCTGTTAGAAGCACGCCAGATGTGGGACAACAAAACCTCGAAAGCCTCTTGTGACTTCTCCTTTCATATGGCTATCACCTGGTGGAGTAAACAGGTATTTGAAGAGATGGCGACCGTTGTAGACAGCGGCATCAATACGTTTAAACATTTCATGGCCTACAAAGGCGCATTAATGGTTAATGATGAGGAAATGTATTCCTCGTTCCAACGCTGCTCAGCCCTAGGTGCCATGCCAATGGTTCATGCGGAAAACGGTGATGTTGTTGCTCAGATGCAAGCCAGCTTAATGGCCGCTGGAAATACGGGTCCTGAAGCGCATGCATATTCACGACCTCCACAGGTTGAAGGCGAAGCGGTTAATCGCGCCATCATGATCGCGGATATGGCAGGAGTGCCTTTGTATGTGGTGCATGTCTCGTGTGAAGAGGCGCACGAAGCCATACGACGTTCACGACAAAATGGCAAGCGGGTGTTTGGTGAGCCGCTGGTGCAGCATCTGACGCTAGATGAGTCAGAGTATGCTCATCCAGACTGGGATCACGCTGCTCGGCGTGTCATGTCTCCGCCTTTCAGAAGCTCCGTGCATCAGGATTCTCTGTGGGCAGGCTTAGCGGCTGGCAGCTTACAGGTAGTTGCCACAGATCACTGCGCATTTTCCAGCGAACAAAAACGTATGGGGCTAGGTGATTTCACTAAGATTCCGAATGGTACTGGCGGTCTTGAAGATCGTTTACCGGTACTTTGGTCTCGAGGTGTGAACACTGGCAGATTGACGATGAACGAGTTTGTTGCTGTCACGTCCACAAACATTGCAAAGATCCTAAATGTGTATCCTAAGAAAGGTGCGATTCTGGAAGGTGCTGATGCCGATATCGTTGTTTGGGATCCAAAGCGGCAAAAGACCATTTCTGCCAAGACTCAGCAATCTGCCATCGATTACAACGTTTTTGAAGGCTTCGAACTCACAGGACTTCCACGCTATACGTTAACGCGTGGCCAACTAGTGGTAACAGAAGACTCAATCAACACTGAAGAGGGCCATGGACGCTTTGTTCCGCGAGAGGCGTATCCAGCGGTGAATCGTGCACTTTCGCAGTGGAAAGAACTAACGGCACCGCATCCGGTTATGCGAGATCCTGCCAACATGCCTGCAGGTGTCTGATCTCTTGAACGACGTTTCCAATCCAGACAGCCCCGTCATTGATATCAAGCAGCTGTCGCTGACATTTAAAACCAGCGACGGTGACGTGCATGCATTAAGTGATATTGATTTATCGGTTGGGCAAGGTGACTTTGTGTCTTTCATCGGGCCTTCTGGTTGTGGCAAAACAACGTTGCTAAGAGTCATCGCAGATCTTGAGCAAGCTACAGCAGGCGTTATCAGCGTAAATGGCATGTCGCCAGAGCAAGCGCGTCTGGCCAGGGCCTACGGTTACGTTTTTCAAGCTGCAGCATTGTATCCATGGCGCAGCATTGCAAAGAATGTGGCATTGCCGTTGGAGATCATGGGCTTGAAAGCTGATGTCATACGCGAACGGGTTCAGCGAAATTTAGAATTGGTGGAACTGAAGGGCTTTGATAACAAATTTCCATGGCAATTGTCTGGTGGTATGCAGCAGCGTGCATCCATTGCAAGAGCGCTTGCGGTAGAGCCTGACTTATTGCTGATGGATGAGCCTTTTGGTGCCTTGGACGAAATTGTTCGTGATCATTTAAATGAACAATTACTTAAGCTTTGGGCAAGAACCAGCAAGACCGTTGTGTTTGTAACTCACTCTATACCAGAAGCTGTGTTTCTATCGACACGCATTGTTGTCATGTCGCCAAGACCTGGAAGAATTCATGAGATTATTGACAGTAACTTGCCACGGGAACGGGATCTATCCATTCGAGAAACCCCTGAATTTCTGAGCTTGGCAAATCGAGTACGAGATGGGTTAAGAGCAGGGCACAGTTACGACGAGGTTGCATGACGAGCGCGATTTTTAGTGTGTCTAATGGGTGGCGAAATACGCGTGTAACCAGAGCAAACACAGGTGCCTTAATTTCAATGGCATGCCTGTGAAGAAATCCAGCATCTTTCCAGTGATTGTAGTCGTGCTTGCCATTACTATCGTTTGGTACGCGTCTGCGGTTTTGATGAATCTTGCCTGGGAAAAGAGCGTTGCAGAGCGCGCAGGGACATCTGTGCCCATGATCAGCATGATCCAGAACACCATGGATCAGGATAGACCCGTGTTGCCAGCCCCCCATCAGGTGGTTGAAGAAGTTATTAACACGACGTTCAAGAAAAAAATAACGTCAAAGCGAAGCCTGATCTACCATGCCCGAATTACCTTGTCTTCGTCCATGTTGGGTTTCCTTCTGGGCACGATGCTAGGCATTGTTTTAGCGGTGGCTATTGTCTACAACCAGGCGCTCAATAAAAGTCTCATGCCTTGGATTATTGCGTCGCAAACCATTCCGATTCTGGCCATAGCGCCGATGATCATCGTTGTATTGAACGCTATCGGTGTGCAAGGTTTGTTACCAAAAGCCTTTATCTCAATGTATTTAAGCTTTTTCCCCATAGTGGTTGGTATGGTCAAGGGCTTGAATTCGCCTGATCGTAGCCACCAGGATTTAATGCGTACCTACAGTGCATCCGGCACACAAACTTTTTTTAAATTACGTTTACCAACCTCTTTACCCTTTCTTTTTACCAGCATGAAGGTGGCAGTTGCAATTTCCTTGGTCGGTGCAATAGTGGCCGAGTTGCCGACTGGTGCCGTGGCAGGATTAGGTGCACGATTGCTGGCAGGGTCATACTATGGCCAAACCATTCAGATTTGGTCTGCACTAGTTGTCGCATCTGTGCTTGCTGCATCGCTCGTTTTTCTAGTGGGTGCAGTGGGTTCTTGGGTAAACCGTCGAATGGGTTTGCAGCAAAGCTCATCCGAAATGGGGGCTTCTTAGATTGTCTCAGATCCTCATCAACAAAGCTGAAAAACCGATAGCAGCCGACAAAGCATCAGACAGGTTTGTCTACCGTCCTATGGAGCGTATTCTCCTGACAGGCGCTGGCATTCTATCGATACTAAGTTTCTTTGGCAGTGCCAACCTCTGGGTAGGTATCGCTCTAGCCATTGCTGGTTTTCTTGCGTACATATTAATTCCCACATCGAGACTGCTGGTCGCTTTGATCACAGGTGGCGTATCTGCAGCAGCCGCAGCGGGGCTGTTATCTACTGTGGATTTGGTCGAAACTCCTCCGTTTGGATTCTGGCTACAGGTTGCTGCTGCCTGGTTGCTCGCTTGGGCTTGTGTTGAGCAATTGGCCGCTATAAAAAGTTTGTCCCGTGCCTGCACAACCGTTCTCAATATCGTCATTCCCGTTTTATTTGGTGTTTGGCTACTGATTGTCTGGGAACTACTCACGCGTGGTCTGAATGTCCCTCAAATTCTTCTGCCAGCACCGAGCCTTATCGCAGAGCGATTCAGTGAGTCGCCACACATTCTCTGGGCAGATTTTAAGCAAACCTTTCTCAAAGCGGTGCTTATTGGCTATGTGCTCGGATGTGGTTCTGGTTTTGTCATAGCCATATTGATCGATCGATCGCCGTTTTTGCAGCGCGGATTGCTGCCCATCGGTAACTTGGTGTCCGCATTACCCATTGTTGGTGTGGCTCCGATCATGGTGATGTGGTTTGGGTTTGACTGGCCTTCCAAGGCAGCTGTTGTGGTTATCATGACGTTCTTTCCCATGTTGGTTAACACCGTTGCGGGCTTGTCAGCTGCTTCGCCTATGCAACATGATTTGATGAATACCTATGCTGCCAACTATTGGCAGCGCCTGTTCAAATTACGGTTGCCAGAAGCGTTACCGTTTATTTTTAATGCATTAAAAATTAATTCCACGCTGGCCATGATTGGGGCAATTGTGGCCGAGTTCTTTGGAACACCTACCGTCGGCATGGGCTTTAGGATTTCGACGGAAGTTGGCAGGATGAATGTCGATATGGTTTGGGCTGAGATCGCAGTTGCGGCGCTTGCAGGCTCATTGTTTTATGGTGTAGTTGCACTAGCAGAAAGGGTGTTTACCTTTTGGCATCCTTCTAACCGGAGCTAAATGCTCTGATAACCTTAGGGAGAAAATATCTTGAGAAATCTGATTCGAGGAGCAGGGCTGGCCGTGATCGGCACGGTTTTGGGCAGCGCATCATTGAGTGCGTTTGCGGCAGATGATGTGACGTTGCAATTGAAGTGGGTCACGCAGGGCCAGTTCGCAGGCTACTATGTTGCACAGGATAAAGGCTTTTATAATGATGCTGATTTAAATGTCACCATCAAGCCGGGAGGGCCTGATATCGCACCACCACAAGTGATTGTGGGTGGCGGTGCAGATGTCGTTGTTGATTGGATGCCTTCGGCTTTAGCAAGCCGTGAAAAAGGTGTTCCTTTGGTCAACATTGCGCAACCCTTCAAGCGCTCCGGCATGATGCTCACATGTCGAAAAGAGACAGGTATTACAAGCCCAGAAGATTTTCGCGGCCGCACACTGGGTGTCTGGTTTTTCGGTAATGAGTATCCATTTCTAAGTTGGATGTCTTCACTGGGTATTTCCACCGAAGGTGGAGATGATGGAGTCACTGTATTAAAGCAGGGTTTCAACGTTGATCCATTGCTTCAAAAACAGGCCGATTGTATTTCTACCATGACTTACAACGAATATTGGCAGGTTATTGATGCTGGTATCCCGGAAGACCAGCTGGTCGTCTTCAAGTATGAAGATCAAGGCGTGTCCACTATGGAAGATGGCTTGTATGTACTTGAGAAAAATCTGGCTGACGATGCCTTCGTTGAAAAGATGGCGCGTTTCGTTGCGGCTAGCATGAAGGGCTGGGAATATGCTCGAGCCAATCCGGATGAAGCAGCTGACATTGTGTTGGATAACGATGCAAGTGGTGCTCAAACTGAAAAGCATCAGCGGCGTATGGTTCGAGAAATCAACAAGCTAACCGAAGGTAGCGATGGTACTTTGAACATCGCTGATTACGAGCGTACTGTTCAAACATTGCTCTCTGGTGGGTCTGATCCTGTCATCAGTAAGGAGCCTGAAGGTGCTTGGACTTCAGTAGTCATGGAAAAAGCACTAGCCATGTAAATTAAATGGGCGTACGTTGTGCGCCCATAGTTAATTTCTAGGTAGCGGTCTTCATGATAAGCGCGAAACCGACCCCAAGCGCTGCATTTCCAAGCATTGCCTTGGTGGTCGGCATATTGGTTCTATGTTCCAGTGTCAGCATTAGTAGTACCGACATGTACAGCCCTAGCATGCCGGATCTTGTCCGCTGGTTCGATACCACGGCAACTAAAGTCAAACTCACGATAAGCCTTAATGTATTGGCATTCGGTCTTGCACAGCTAATACACGGCCCATTGTCGGATCGATACGGACGTAGACCTGTTCTCCTGGTATCCCTGGGAATTGTTTGCTTATTATGTCTGGCCTGTGCGTCGGCGCAAACCATCGATCAACTGATTGTGGCCCGCGTTTTGTTGGGCATCGCAGCTGCCGCTGAGGCCGTAGTGGGGCTGGCGATCATCAAGGACCTGTATAGCGAAAAGCAACAAGTTAAAGCGTTGGCACTTATCGGTATGGTGATTGCGATCACACCAGCTGCGGCCCCTATCCTGGGTGGGTATATTCATGTTGCCTGGGGCTGGCAGGCTAATTTTATTGTGATCAGTGCAATGGCGGCTGTAGCGCTGCTATTTGTCGCGTGGCTGCTGCCTGAGTCGACAACACCTGATCCATCCGCTCTTAAAATGTCGGTTGTTACTGGTAGGTACAAGAGTTTGCTACGAAATTCAGATTTCATGATCCACTCAGCGTTACTGGGTGTCACTTTAGGTTTGCTTTTCGTCTTTGTTACAGCAGCACCGTTTGTTTTGATAGATTTACTGGGTGTGCCACCTGATAAATTTGGCTTCTACCAAGCTAGTATCGTATTAGCATTTTTTCTGGGTAGTGTGCTGGCCTCTCGATTGGCCGACCATTGGGAACCCTTTAGATTGATGAGCCTGGGTGTAGTCATTGTTCTTGTCGGTTCGATTTTATTATCGATTGTCATTCTGGGTGGCAAAATGACGCCTTATTCGCTTGCGGCCTCGTTCATGGTCATGACGTTTGGTATGGGGCCGTTGTTTGCTGTCGCTCCGAGTAGGGCGTTACGTTCTGTCGAAAGCAATGCAGGATCTGCCTCAGCCATGCTAAATGGTATTGAGCAGACCACTGCCGGTGTGGCAGCGGTCTTTATCAGTGTTTTTCATGATGGCTCAGCTCGGCCCATGGCTTTGGTTACGATGCTGCTTGCGTTGTTGTTACTAGGTCTCGTCTATCGGTCGAAACTGGAAGATCGGGTTCGAATTGGTGAGTAAATACGAAAGCAGAATAATGAGTTGAAGTTACTAATGTGCAGTGTATTTACCCAGAACCCTATCGATTAAACTTCCTCGTTTTCTTCTGTAGGTGCGTAGTCGTCCTGACTGCCGTGACCTTTGCCATGGCGCTCACCTTTACCGTGTTTCTTACCCCAACTGTGTTTCTTGCCATTACCTTTTATGTCGCCTTTCACAGCTTCAAAGCCTGCGCGTTCTGCTTCAGAGACGTCCCCATCCTGATTGACATCGAGTTGAAGGTCCATTGCAGCTCGCCCTGCGTCTTGAGCTGATCGGCGCTCTTCGCGAGAAAGTTCTCCGTCTCCGTCAGTGTCATTCAATTGGAGCATTGAGTCGTATCGAGCATCTTTCAGTGCACGTCGCTCTGTGCGGGAAAGTTCACCGTTGCCATCAGCATCGTACTTAGCCATATTGGCAGCCTGGTGTGCATCGCGAATCACTGTTATTTCATCGGCGCTGATAACGCCATCACCATTTGTATCAGTGAATGTGGGCATAGCAGCAATTGCAGAGAAAGACAGCATAGACCCGATGAGTACCGGCAGAACTCGATTTTTGAAAGTTGTAGAATTCATGATATTTACCTTAAGTGTTTAAAACTATTTGCCGAAGAACCGTTTGATTCAGTTTCTCGGTGTGAGTACATATCATCGGACTTAATCGTGTAAAAACTGTGTAAGAAATGTGGATCTGATGAGGAGACGGTGCAAGTGTGTAGCTATGCGTTAACGTCGTTTTCTATAATCTCAAATTTGTAGCCAATCCCATAGACAGAGTGAATGTACGTCGTTGATTGATCGATGGCTTCCAGTTTCTGCCTGAGTTTCTTGACGTGGCTGTCGATAGTTCTATCGCTCACAATTCGATTGTCTTCGTACATTCGGCGCATTAACTGAGCTCGATTGAAAATTTGCCCCTGGCGCTCATGCATAACACCTAATAGCCGTAGCTCAACGGCGGTCAGTGAGCAGGCTCTATCGCCAATATGCACGGAAGCCGTGTTCTCATTGAGCTGGAAGGGCGATTCGGTTGAATCGCTGGTGTCTGCTTCATCGGTTGGGTTAGAGCCGCCAGTGCGACGTAGAACGGCTTTAACCCGAGCTACAACTTCTCTGGGACTAAACGGTTTACAGATGTAGTCGTCCGCACCAACCTCGAGCCCGAGCAATCGATCTATTTCCTCTACTCTTGCAGTCAGCATGATGATGGGAACATTACTGGATTTCCGGAGCTCTTTACAAATAGTCATTCCATCTGTGCCTGGCAACATGAGATCTAGCAAAACCAGGTCTGGTGGGGCGTTGACAAGACTCCTCAATGCTTCGCCGCCATCGTGGTAGATCGTGGTATCAAATCCATCACGGTGAAGATAATCTTGCAATAAGCTGGCAAGCTTGGGTTCGTCTTCAACGATTGTTATATTCATTTTTCGCTGAGCTGTCAGGTTAGGTATCGCTAATAGGAATAAGGATGGTGATTTCCAATCCACCAATGGATGAATGACTGGCGGATACTGTGCCTTGGTGCGCACGGACAATTTTTGTCACAATAGCCAGCCCCAGACCAGCTCCACCATTATTTCTGTTTCTGGACTTCTCTGCGCGAAACAAGGGATCGAACAATTGAGGTAGGTCATCATCAGCCAATCCTGGGCCAGAATCAAACCAGCGTATTTGTAGTTGTTTATTGAGTTGGTTCAATTCCACAATGACGCTGCCATTGGGATCGGTGTACCGCAACGAGTTTTGTAAAAGGTTATCTATCAATTGACCAAGGCGTTGAGTATCGCCCAGAATTTCAGTGTGACGGGTGTTGGTAGTCAGATTGATTGAAATACCGGTGTCTGCCCTTTGCGCCTCAACACTGCTAATTCGTTCCTTGATTAACTCCTCTACATGCATAGGTGACATTTGATATTCCAACGCACCAAGATCGGATAAAGATAGAACGTGTAGATCCTGAATAAGGCGGCTTAAACGGGTGGTTTCTGCCTGCAACGATTTAAGTGAGGTAATGTCGAATGCGCGAATACCGTCTTCGATAGCTTCAATCTCGCCTTGTAGTATGGCTACTGGCGTCCGCAACTCATGAGAAATCTCGGCTATCCAGTTACGCCGTGCAATTCGGCTTTGTTCAAGTGTATGGGCAAGCTGATTAACATCGCGGGATAGGTCTCCTAGTTCATCGCGTCGAGAGGTATCCACTCGTTGTTCGTAATCCCCACGGTTGATTTCTCTCATTGCCTGGCTAACGGTAATCACCGGTTTAACGATTCGTGCTGCTAGCAAGGCCGCTAGCAGGGCTGAGACTGCAACCATCAGTAGGGATACCACGGCTAGATTCCTTTTTTGCTGATCAGCAAACACTCGTTCTAGTTGGCCGGATAAACCTTTGTTGGATGCATAGCCCAGATAGCCGGCCACACTACCGTCTACAGTGATCGGAAACCAGGCTACTGTGCTATCGGCTTTGATCTTCCCAACCAGAGCGTTTTTCTCGTTGTCGGCGAGTATGAGCGGTGTTAGTGGGCGTTTTTGGCGATTTCCGCGAGGATTGTTTAAAAGAACTTCTTGGTTGGAAGCAGCGGTTTTTGGATCATCTGAGCGTGAGGGTGGTGTGCCTCGGCGATCTTCAAAGCCGTCCATACGTCGTAGTGCATGACCGGTTATTCGTCGCCACTGAGAATCATTGTTTTCAATCCAATCCCAATTTTCCGATTCAGCATACGCTTCCGCAAGCGTCGACGCCAGAGCCTCCAGCGAGCTAGTTTGCGAGCGGTTGACATACTTGTCAAAACCGCGGTTAAAACTCCAGCTGTTGAATATAAAAAGTGTTGCTATCAATGTGGCGCTGGCAAGCAGCAATACGATAAATAGCTGGTATTTAAGTTTCATACCGAACTCTACGGCTAAACTGTCGTTAAATGTAAGCGCTGAGTACGTAGAGCAGGGGAAATGCGGAATCTTTGCACAATCTACGCTGCAGATTTCTATTTGCTAGTTCAATAGACTTCAGCCAGTGAAGATTCTCTATTGCGCCTGTTGATTAACAAATTCTTCGCTATACCCTGTTGCCGGATTGGACAGGACGACACGGTAGAAAGTTTCACGATCGAACACGGGAAGCACAACCGCTGAAGTTGAATATCGTCTTGCATATTCCAGCACATTATTGGGTTCTTGGTATACTTGTACAACAGGCTCTGCAACGGCTGCAATACGCGGTTGTAAAAAAGCCTTCGGGAACCCGTCCGTCGTTGTCCTCTTGCTCAAAGGTGACAGGCCAGTTCTCGTAAGGTCTTGCCTGTGCATCCAAAGGATTAATATCCGCAGGCCAGGCTTCAAATGAATACTGCCGATCACGGGTATTCACACGCACAATACCGTAGCCGATACCCAAATCATTTTTGGACGGTTTGTCTGCAGGTTCAAATGTCTGGTAGTAAACCTCCGGATTGGCAACCGCGAGTACCGTTAACAGATTGTTATGTTTGTCAGTGTATTGACCCAGTGGATTAATTTCTCTGTCGCCGCGACCGTCAGATTGATTCAAAGGGTCCCATATACGTGGGAAAATGTTCAGCATCGATGGAGCAGCAAACGAGTAAACTGCATCGTTGTATTCATCGACATCGTGTTTGAGTGACAATCCAAGATGTTGATCGCCACTGAGATGAGGAGCGAAGGCTTTTCTAAGCTGATGCACGGCTTGGTCTCTGCCGGGTTTTGGCCAGTCTTTGGAGTCCTGGTCCCATCCGATTAAGTCAAAGTTGTCTCCCGAATGGGTCGTACTCTGGCTGAAGGGGGATTGAGATAAGGCAATCTTCATGGATTGCCCTTCCCAATCAGCTGCCCACTGCTCAAGAAAATCCAGTTGGCGATTGCCTATTAGCCGGGGGTTTTCCTAGACGTTACTTTGGAAAACGTCATGATCATCAGGTAAAACGAAGGAGGGCGTAGTCCTCATTATTTCTCTGATAGACCAACCGAATTGGTACCACTTCCACAGATAGTCTAGTGTGGGATCTAGTAATTCATTTTTTATCAGTCCATTTGGATCAAACTCGTAAATCTGATCACCTGGAAATGCAGCCAGATCAGGATTATGTTTTTGTGAGTTTTCTACCAGTTCATTATGAGGAAATACTATCCTGTCTCTAGTCCAGGTAAACGGTAGATTGTTGTTTTGTTGAATCCAGCCTTCTATTTTGCTATTAATAATTCCAGGGCGACAGTTGTATAAACTGATGACTAGCTCGTCTTGTGCGGGTGGAATATATTTAATAACTCCCGTCAGCGGGTGCGCTAGCCATTTCGGTGCCTACTCGATGGCCTGATCTCTTTGGAAAGTATCGTCGCTCGTTTGAAGAATCGAACAGCCAGGTCCTAACTCGAATTTCCATTTGCCATGCGATGCGGCAACACCGATATTGCTATAGGCGCAGTCACCGGTAACCGTCATTCCTGTTGGGCTATTGCTCTGGGTTATTAAACCGGCTGCAGAGGCTTGTTCGGCGTTCGGATTCGGAAGTGACACGATGGTGAGGCTGGGGTCAGTGTCATCCTGAAATTGGAGCGTTCTAACATTAAAAATCATGGAGGGTATTTGGCTCGCAGCCTCTACTTGAGCGGGCAGAACCTGTGGTGTCGTGGGTGTGTGAGATGGAGGTACAGGTACAGGTACAGGGTCAGAGCCGGGCCCTCCGCAGGATGATAGAAATACCAGCAAAAAAGCACTGAAAAACAGCGGCAGGGTAAGTGCGTGGCGATTTTATACAAACTGATGATTGATCTTGAGCGGGCTGCGCACAAACGGTGACTTCCATGTATCGAACAAAGTAAAAAAAAATTATATCCACATCTCAGAGATGGTGCTGCATTAAAGATGGTGTTGCATTAAATCCACCACTGCTTAAGCATTTTTTATTCCCGTGTAGACGGCTGTAGGTTCGCGCACCTGCATACTCCACGTATTATGTGTATGGATTTATTAATGTCGGGCCTATTTTCCAGGTCAAAATGTGTTCGTAATCTTTCCAGATTGCAGGGTTTGTAGACAGTTCTAACACTTGCTTAACGGGCGGTCAGCTGGCATTGTTCGGGGTTACA
>JBLHWG010000091.1:0-15634 GCA_047629055.1 Halioglobus sp. | reverse complement strand
CGGTTTCCAAGTAGGGCCGGTCATACTGGGTGTCATTCTTGGGCCGATGATGGACTCTAATTATCGTCGCGCTATGCTCGGTGCCCGAGGAGATATGAGCATGTTTTTATGGAATTTCATCTCGCATCCAATTTCGCTAGTGTTGACTATTGGATTTCTCACTTTGCTAATTTCTCAAACGCCCTTGGTGGGCTGGATTAAACGGCGGTTTGGTATTCAGACAGAAAGCTAATAAGGGGAAATCACCCAGGCGCAGAGTAGCCGCTCAGATTTGCTATTATTGCGTAAGATTTACGTGTTTACTCGCAATTGCACGCAATCCCAGGGAGGGAAACTAGCATGACGAAGACTACAATCACGGCGTTAAGCGCCACGAGAACATGTCTGCTCTCAAGCCTTGTCGGCGTTAGTCTCTTAGTATTCTCGACAGCGCAGGCTGACACCCCGATTCCACAAAGCCCGACACCGGTCGTTTAACGGCAATACCATTAGCGCGGCTGACGACGGTTGGTATCAGTTTCAGAACAGCAACACGTTCTTGTGTAGTGTCTGCGGGAAGCTATAACGTCATAAATCACACGAGTAGCCAGCGCTGGGATTCAGTTGTAATTAGCGATGCCACTGAGGCTAATACTTTTCTACTTCCTGACAATGGTTGGTACCAAGTTCAAAACGCTACAGACTTTACCTCCTGTGTGAAGGCGTCACACAATGTGCGGTAGCGGCAGGTACCTACAATGTTATTAACCATAGCAATGGGCAACGCTATGAGACTATTCGCGTCTGTCAATCTGGAACTTAACCTGAAGAACCTTCACCGTCGTCATTGACCTTCAGTGTTGCGAATGCAGAAGAGATTGTCCGAACGTTTTCGCGGTGATCAATAAAGATCAAATAGATGCATTGTTTGAAAACGCGCAAAATGATTTAGCGTTTCAAGGACGCTTATTTTTTCTTTCAAACACTGTTGACGAGATAGCGTTCTCTCAAGGAACAGACCTAGAGACACCTTACAGACTGGAAACCAACTTTGGCGTTGGAACGTTCACCGATATTCCCGTGCGTGCAGAATATACCTGTCCTGCGGTGGGGGGGGCACGATATATAGCTATTTTACAGATCGAGTATTCAACGACTGCGTAGTGGGCAACAACACTTATAACGGCACTAGTGGACGTCGCAACGACAACCAGCGTGGCAATATCACGAGGCCGTTTGATGGGGTTTCTTACACTATAAGAAATAATTTGCAAAGCGCTTCGATTAATGGTTCGTTTACTGTCGAAGCAGGGTGGGCAAATCAAGGTTGCCAAGTTAGTTGGATATTTTAACTACAACGGTGAGCGTCAACTGAGAAAATTCTGAAACGGGTGATTGAAGGAGAGAGTTAATTCTCACCTCTCTTTCTCTTTCTTTTAGCTGGAGTAAATTAGGGATTAAGAAGTTTTTCGATTTTTAATCTGACTCGTTCACGATAACTTAGACGTTGGTTATATTGCTCTGCGATATAGGCAGAACAACTTAAGTTGTATTTAGGTGTTTTAGCAGAGTCATTTTGTGCGCTTGATTCTGCGTTGGTATTTGCCTCAGGGCGCTGTATTTCTTCAATTGTCACATCGAAACGTTTATTGCTACCAGCCCAAACTGTGTGGTGCTCTGGTGGGCAATGCAGACTGAACCAGTCATCTCTCTGGCTCTCTGGTATCTTGTACAATGCTTTGCGTGTCGCCGGTTCAATCTCAAGAAGAACGGTTAGAGAAGTATTGTTAGACTCAATTTTGACGACTTTAGACGTGCTGCAAAAAGCGCCGCTACTGAAATAGTTTTCCAATATCTCTAGTTTCGATATTTCCTCAGATGCCCCACTCGTACTGGCAAATAGCAGCAGAATGCCTAAAAGGGTATTTAATTTTCTTGCTGTTTTCATTGCTGTTTTCATTGCAGTTTATGAGCAAATGCTTGAATGTCATTCTGTTAGAAAAAAGCTCGCTGCAATAGCAGCGAACTGACGCATGAGTGAGGTTTAGACCTCACTTTCTATCATGATGCTATATGATGTGCTTTGATCAGTTACGGTTGCTGCTCTAGCAACCTGTCCATTTCACACTAATTTCTCGATAAAACTAATTAGTAATCATTTAAACAATGCAGCGACACCATCGATTCCATCAGTAAGGTCGAGATACGCCCCAGTATCTTCCTCTGCGATTGCTAATGCGGCATTTACCCCAAGTGACAACATACGCTCCTATTGATTCAAGACTGTGAAGGGCAAAGCAATCACTAAGGTGGTTGTCTTGGTCACTCTGCCACTAACGTTGCTGTTGCAGAAACAGTATCGCAGTTATAGCGATTGACACTTAATATAATTGTTAAAGTAGAACGAAGGTGTGAATGAGTACCCCAAAGGTAACGTGATTAAGCACATGGGCAAATTTTCCTGCTGAGTGTCAGCGATTTAGCCTGAGTTATCGAGTGCCTTTTTTAGAAATATGACAGCGCCCTGTTAGGAATAAAAAGTGTGAAGAAAGAAATATTATTGAGTGCTTCAGTAAAAAAACACTTGCCTATAGCTATTGAGCACCATAAAAATGGTGATCTAAACTAGGCAGAACCTATCTATTGCAGTCTGTACAAAAAATTCCCTAAGAACGTTGATTTGTTGCATGTTTATGGCAGATTGCTGTTCGAAACAAATGATAAGGAAAGAGGCATTGCGCTGGTTCGACAGGCAGTAAAATATGATCCCCTGTACGCGGATGCTTTGAATAATCTGGGTAATATGTACAATTTTCGTCGTGAGTATTCTAAGCCGCAAGACCATTATGAACGGGCACTTGCGGTGAATCCACGATTTTATGATGCCATGATCAATCTGGGGTCGGTCTCAAAAAACTCGTCGAAAATGGAGGATGCAGTACTCTGGTACCGCCGCAGGGCTCTCGGTAGTAATTCGACGAAATTTACAGGATAAAATTCTCTGGTAGGATTACTTCGAGTTTCACGTCGTTATAACGAGGCCTTTCATTTTTTGGACGACGCACTCGCTAATATAAGTGAGAATGCAGAATATGAGCAGGGTCTGTTCTCCCCAAAATCACGTTTGCACTATATGGTCAATCACCCTGAGCAGGCTATCAACACGTACAGGGCTTGGTTAAAGAAATATCCGGATAATGCAGTGGCAAGATATTCAGCGTCATTTTACTGCTCATAATAATAACGTGAATGGTACTGTCGTTCTCGATGCAGGGCGTGGAGCGGGGCTTTGCGCCAAGTACCTTAAACCCGTGTCCTCCACTCTGATTGATGTTGATTTGTCAGAAGGTATGCTCAACCATTCACGGTCTTTGAGTCCGTACGATTCTTTGATCGAGGCTGAAATTGAAGAATATCTGTCGGACAATACCAACGCGTTTGATCTCATTGTGTCTGCTGATACGTTTTGTTACTTTGACGCTCTTGAGAGTTTATTTAGCGCTTGCTCAGCATCGTTGTCACCCAAGGGCATGCTGGTTTTTACCCTTGAGGTACTCGCTCAAGATTCAAACAGTATGTTTAATGACGGATATTTCCTCAATCCTCATGGCAGATATAGTCATTCTCAAAGCTATGTTGTAGAGGCTTTGGAAGCTGCTGGTTTTCACGTCAAGGAAATAGAGCACGCGACGTTGAGGAAGGAGTCAGGAAAGGGTGTTGAGGGCATGATTGTGCTGGCAGAAGGCTCTACATCGGCTTAAGCCGAGTGGTTAGCAACCGTTCGGCTTAAGCTGATTGAGGAAAGTCCCTAGACCTAAGGGTAAATCCTGCGTGTAATATCTGACTGAAGCTACTTATAGAACATTTCGAATACGATCCATCTGTTTCACTTGATCAGCTTGTTGACGTCTGATCTGGCCTTGAAGGATGTTTATCTTTCCCATCAATTGGCTGAACTGCTGTGAGATGCTCGCTGTGGTTTGCACAACCGCCTGCGTTTGTATGGCCTCAGGGATTTGCGCCACTGCTGGGGCTCGTACGATAGTTGGGAGTTGCGCCACTGCAGGAGCTACGATCTGCGTCTGAACGGGTATTTGTGCAAGAGTAACGACAGGTGCCGTGGCAGGTATCACAGGGACCACAACGTTTTGAGCGGTGCGCACGGCTTGCTCATGCCGGAAAGGCACATTCAGCAATCTGCTAGCACTCCTCGCGTTAGCCAGCTGTTGTCCTGCTAGTTGTGCATTGCCCTGTTCAATGGATTGTTCACTCTGCTTCAACAGTTGCTCTGCGTTGGCAAGGTTGCGTTTTTCTCTTGTCAGATCCTCAAGAGTGTTAGCGCTGATAGTCGTGGTTGCTGGTGCGCCGATGGTTGTGTAAAACTCGGTTAGAGCACTGCGCGTTTTGCCACCTGAAACTCCATCGGGCGAACCGACATTGAAACCGAAGCCGTTCAGAGTCGTTTGTACTTCAGCAACCAGAGCTCTGTAGTCTCTCTTACGCGCCTCCAATGCCAGTTCAGCGGCAGTGGGCTCTGGTGCTGCAGCAATTGTTGGAACCGAAGGCTGCGTTGGTTGCACAGTCGCTATGACGGTAGGCTGCGGCTGCTGACTTTCAAGAAGGGCCAGGCGAGCGCGTATTCGATCACCATCTTGATTGGTCAGTTCCAGTCGCTGTTGGCATGCCAAGATTGCTTCAGCTCCGGATTTGGTCAAGCATGCAATCTTCACAGCACCCTTGTCCAAAGAACTCTGATTTACTTTGGATGAGCGAATGATCAATGCTTCTTCGGTTGTCGCTGCGGCAATTATCTCCCGCAGCGACAATAGCCTGGAATTGCCTGGATGCAAGCTCAGAGCGTCGTCAAGTGTTTTGTTGGCCAGCGCCTGTTGCCCATCCTGGAATTGTGAGGACGATAGTTTCCAGTAAACATCTACGCTTCTGCTGCCGCTAGCAAGAACACTATTGCAAATATTCGATGCATCAGCTCGACGCGCGGACATGCAATCATCGACTGATTGCGCCTGTGCGCTCACCGAGTAACTCGTACAGGCCACTAGGAGTGTCGCTGCCTGTATGCCCTTGCCCAACGAGCTAATTATTGGCCTCAATACCCTGCACCGGCTGTACCGCGACTACTGCGCGATGCAAAGCCCCACTCGCCGTCTGGAAGCTTGATTAGGTTAAACAGATAGAAGGATTCAACTGTTTTGTAAGGGGGATCTTCGCGCTCGACCATGGCTTCGATATCTTCACGGAAATTGTACAAACTGTAGCTGTCTTTAGCATCAGGGCCTCCTGCTATACGCTTCAGAGTTCGAACAATCTCCTCTGCGATGATCTCCATGACCTCAACGCTTTGCGCCTTTTTACCTGCATCAAGAAATGCGAGCAATTCATCTGAGCGATCGATCAGGTCATGTGCTTTTACAACGTTTGCCGCAACCGTACGTTGCACGTTGGCGCTGGCGTCCTCAACTTCACTGGCCAGCTGCAGATGAGTAATAGCTTCGGCGGCGGCTTTGCGCAGACCATATACGTTAGAAGGGATTCCAGTGAGAAAACCCGGATCCACGGCATTAGCGACGTCGTTTAGATACTTCCGGGCACGATCCATGTCGCCATCACGTGCGGCTCTAAGCATGAGTTCGCTGGTGGCGGCGGCCGAGATGGCCCCCAATTCTGCTGCTACTAGCAGGCCCTGCTTGTTGGGTGCTTGAGGCCAACCTGTGATGGCATGACCGATATGGATATGAGAAATAGTAGGGGCGTCGCGGCCGACAAACGGATTTGCCAGCGATGTGCAGGCGCTAAGTCCTAGTGAGGCCATGATGATAATTGGAACTCTGGCAAATACTTGGCGCTTAACTTTATTCATAACAGATCACCTCTTGTAATGGTCGAATGTACGTAGTTTATTGCATGCGGGTCGAAAACATCTGTTCCGAATCGTGCCGGTAATCGATATTGTTTAAACCGATAGTGTAACCCTTGGCATCACGTGGAACCCTCACGGAGCCACACCAAGCCAATATTGTCTCGAGCGCCTCGGTCTTGGTACATTTGTGCCAGTACATTCAGTACCTTCTCACCTGTCGATGACTCGAGCATGGCGCAGCGAATTTCTTCATCGCTGACTTCCTTATTAAGTCCGTCTGTACAAATCAAAAAGGCGTCTCCAGCCTGAAGCTTATACCAGCAGTGTTCCAGACTCAGGTCCGGTTCACCCCCGATCGCACCAGTTAGCATCTGTGAGGGTTCCGACAATGCTCTTGGATATAGCAGGAGATCACGGTCTTCTACCGCAGATTGTTGAGAGTGATCGCTAGTCAGCTCCATGAGCTCATCACCTCGGAGGCGATATATACGACTGTCCCCAGACCAGGTGCACAAAACACTGTTTTGACGGGCTTGCACGACTGCCACTGTGCAGCCAATAACGTCAGCCTGCTCGCGATCTGCTTTTTCAATCAACTGAGTGTTGCAACTCGCAAGCATAGCGACTAACCGTGCCTTGCAGATACCTGCTCTTGGCGAGGTAATGTAGTTCGAAAGGGTGTGGGTTACCAACTGGCTGGCGAAGTCTCCATTAGAGTGTCCGCCCATTCCGTCAGCAACTAACCACAGGTTTTGCTCATTAAGATCTAGTAGAGAGTCCTCATTGAGGCTGCGAACCTTGCCGGTATCTGTGTAACTGGTGCTTTGCCACATGACTAGCGTTCCCAGGGCGCATCTGGTGCGTCGTCTTCATCCAGTTCCAGAGGTTCTACGTCTGGTGCGACCGCAGGGGTGGTATCAGCAAAGTCGCTTAACGCGTCCCAGGTGTTCGCAGAAGGTATTTGCTCAATAGCAGCCGGTATCGGTATTTCTACCGTGTCGTCGTTACCTTGCTGGCTGGATTGAGCGGGGTTTGCTAGCCGAGTCTCTGAGTCGAGTGTTGCTTCGGGACTTATTCCGGGGGATAGCTCTTCTGTTGACGAATCAAGGGCCGCTACCGAAGGTTCTGGGTCTGGAATTGAGGGCAATGTATCTAACAGTGCTACAGAAGCAGGTAGTGTGTTTAAGTCGATATGAGCAGTTGATGCGGTTGTCCAATCACTATTAAAAAGCGCAAGACCTGTGCTATTAGTGGGCAGACCTGAATTGATCGCTGTCACGTCTATCCCTCCACTTGCCATCCATAGACTGTACTCGCCGATAGTCTGCTGCAGCACTGTATCGAGCAAACTGGGCAAGGTTTGGCTCGAACGCAACGCATTTGAGGACAAGACACTAATTGTTACATCATCAGTAGATTGACTGCTTGCCAACGATATCGGATTGACAGTTGGCACTATTGGCTGTGTGTGTCTGTTAACCATCGATGCCAGCTCTCCCTGCAGATCATCGAAGTTGTATTCACTTGCGAGTACGCGCGTTAGCAAGGCTTCTGCTTCGTCGAACCAGGGAGCTTTCGTCGTCACGCTTACACAGGGTAGATCATGCACTGGCAATGACAAAGCTAGACAAAATGGGAAACGTCGGCCCACTTTATCCTGGCTAGCTTTGAGTATGCCAATCCAAGGAGTGTTGCCAGCTATACCGCCGGATAGTACGAATCGGTAAGCAGGTGCCTGTGCATACTGAGCTGGCCAAGTCTGACCCTGGCTTTCGCCATTGATCATAATTTGTTGCAGCCAGTCGTCCCAGACTTTGATAAATGCCTGGGGCAGGTTGAAGCGTACGAAATCTCCGCGATGCGGAGTCTTGCCATAATAACCGAGCTGATTCACAGGCTCTCCGGCGCACGAAAGTTGCGCAACGCGACAGAATTCAAAGGATTGAAACTACTTGTAGCCAGAGATAGCTGGACGGGTCTGCCGCCAAAGCTATAGGTGACCGTCAGGCCGCCACCTCTGGCTGAACGCAAGCCTTGGTCGAAAAGCCGTAATACAGACCAAGGGCCGCTAAGGCTGATGCTCGAGGATGAGCCTGGTACCACGGGCTCTACTCGCAGGCTCACCTGAGTACTATTAGTCTGTGAAGGCCAGCTGAAGGAGGTCACACCATTTACAGGTCCATGAAAGTAGTCTGTACGACTGCCACCGATGTCCAGGAACAAGTGGTTGATGTCAGTGGACATCGTTAATTGCTGAGGTATTAGGTCAAAGCGGAACGAGGGTAGATTGCCGCCTTGGAAAAAGAAAGTGTTCTTGACATCATCTGCCAGTGCTAGCTGCTTAAGCGAATTGTCGGATAGGCAGACGGACGATCCTGTACCCACCCAAGTCCATTGGCCAGGTGTCTTTGAAACTTGTCCTGTGAGGTAGGTGGTGACGAACGTATCGATAACGCCTCCTGCTCCGAAAAACGCACCGAAGTCTGTTAATGCTATATCAGCGCTGCTTTGGCGATTGACCGGGTAGCGGCTTTTAATGGCGCGCTGGTAGTAAGGCAACACATTGGTTTTCCAGGCTGCATCCAGTTGTTGACAGAATCCACCACCGACAACATCGCTAATCCCGTTAGTCAGGCCGGATACCAATGAAGCCAGTGGTTCTGCCAGCCGATCCGCCTTAAGAGTTAGCTTTTGCATGTTGATCGCAAGTTCGCTATTGAGTTGGGTATTGACTGTACCCGCTGGACTTTGTGCCATCGGTAAAAGCTGAAGGTTTAGCTCGGCTAGCTGATTCAGTACGGTATCAAGGCTCGATGTGTTGTCCTCAAAACCTTCGACCAGAGCGTGCAGTGTCGCAAAATGTAGAGTCACCGGATCAATCGCTAGTGGTGCAGCGGAAGTCCCAGTGGGTGCGCTCAGTAAATTACCCAGTTCGTTCTCGCGTTGTGTGCCCTCGCTCGTACCGTCACTGGATTCTGCGGCAGGAGGGTTCGTCAGTGTGGTCTGTTGGCTAGCAACCACCAGAAAGTTTTTCAACGGTGAGTCAGCGTCTGCGATCAAGGCTACGAATTCGGATGCCTGCTGCAGTCCATCGATTTTACGCATACTTAGTTTGGAAAATATCGTGTCCCATTGAGCAATGTAATCATTGTAATACTGCTCAGTCACTGATGCCTTAAGCTGTTCTGGAGACACAGCTTGACCCGCTGTGCTCGCGTAGGGACCGAGCACCCAGGTGTCTTCTGCCAATGTTTTGCTAATGTCCCGGCTAGCAGGCAGGAACACTTGATTAAATCCGTCTAGGGAAAAGAAATTCTGCACACTCTGGTCTAACGACACGCCATCCTGGCGCACAAATACGCGCGGCAGTTCCGGGCCGACGATAGTGGTTAATCGTTTAAACGAATTGATGTCGCGTGAAGCGCTGTTGCGGATACGGTTGTAGGCCCGTTGCGGCAGCGATGTATTTGCAGCGATCAATTGATATTGATTGATCAGCGTATTGTCCAAAGGTCGAGGCAATCTGCGCGGTCGTTCTGCAAACAATCTGGCCATGTGACTTTTCAACTGGGATCTGATCAGCTCAGACGTTTCACTAGGTAGATTGGAGTCGAAATCAAAATTGAACCAACCGGTAACTCCGTCTGTTTCAAACCGGTCTCGCAAACCGATCATCTGGTAAGTTTTGAGAGCCTCGAACAGGAATTCGCTGTTGTTGTTCTGTGCATGCATTTGATTTTCCAGTCTTACCATCAGACGTGGTAATAGAATTTCCAATAGCAATTCGTTGTACTTGGAGCTGGCAAGATCACTAATTTTATCGCCTTGGAAGAGTCCGGCACGCTTCATCACAAAGCCACCGCTTAGCTCTCCTCCCTCATTGACAGACGCCAAGTCGTGTGCCTTGTTCAATACGGTATTGACAGAGATTAAATCGAGGCTGTTTGCATCCAGTGTTTCAACCGAACGCTGAAGGTCCTGTGTTGCCAGTTCAACGTTATCAATAAGGCGCTTGTTTTGTAAATAACTGGAAGACCAGAATGCCAGCAGACCAAAGGCTACAATGGCGATACCAGCAGCCGTTGCCCATTGCAGGCGTTTGAGTCGCTTTTCTGTTTTAAGGTTTGTTCCTGCCAATCCAGATTCGCCAAACACAACATCGCTGAGCAAGTTATGAATGAAAAAGCTTCGACCCGTACTGCTTTCCTGTGATGCTTGTGATTCACTGATGCCGAAGCTTTGTGAAACGTTTTTGATTACCTGGTCCAGAACCGAGCCCGATTGGGTCGCGCTGGTGAAATACACGCCTCTGAACAGCACAGGCTGCAACAATCGCGATTGGGCCGTAAGATTTTGGATGAATACATTGATTCGTTGCTGGGCGAAATTAAATTGCAACGGAAACCCGTAAATACTTTCGCGATTCTTCTGGCTAAGTTCTCCGTGTAATTTGCCAACTGCCTGTGAACTGAGCTGTGCTGACAATGCTTCGATGCCCGATAGCAGTGATGCTGTTGGGTCGGCTCCGTCTATCGCTAGCGTATGCCCCCACACTTGCTCCCGCTCGTTCTTGTCCATATTGGCAAAATACTCAGTAAACCCTGCGAGCATGTCGCATTTGGTAAACATCAGGTATACCGGTGGAGCGATGCCTAACTCATTGTAGAGCTCCTCAATACGGTTGCGTAGTGTTTTGGCAACTTGCTCAAGTTCGTTGTCATCGCCGGTAAGAATGTCCTCAATACTCAAGGCCAGTAACACACCATTTACAGGTCGACGACTGCGCTTATCTCGCAACATACTCAAAAAACCAGACCAGGCCGACCTGTCTACTTCGGCTTCGCTGTCTTGCGTGGTATATCGTCCAGCGGTGTCGAGCAGCACTGCCTGATCGGTAAACCACCAATCACAGTTTCTCGTGCCGCCCAAGCCCTTAACGGATAATTTCCCGTGCGTTTCTTCCAGCGGAAAATTCAAACCTGAGTTGCTGAGCAGAGTCGTCTTGCCAGCGCCTGGAGGGCCGATTATCACATACCAGGGCAAATCATAGATAAATCGACTGCCGCCTGTGCTCGAGAAGTTCTGGCCTTTTAAGGTCTCTACAGCTTCCTGCATTTTGGACTGTAGTATTTGCAGCTCCTCGCCGCTGGCAGTATCGTTGGCTGAGGATTCATCGTCAGACAGTGAATCGAGCATCTGGGCGTTACGACGTCGGCCCTGGATGAACCGAGCCACCGCCAACAGGACAAACACCGAAGACATGCTGCCGATGGCGATGACTCGGCTAAGCATACTCTCCAATGGCGATGTCCTGTTGAACCCGATCATGGGCCCGACAAACCAGATGAACAGTGACAGGAAAACCAAACCTAAGAAGGCCAGGAATAGACGATTTTTAATGAGGTTGCCCAGTATTTTCATCGCGATTGTAAAGGGCCTTCAGGTTGCTGTTGGTCATTCATGAGCGATGTGTTGCTAGTAGAAAATGGAAACTTCGACGCGCCGGTTGCGGGCACGCCCGCTAGCGCTGCTATTGTCGGCAATGGGTTCAAGACTGCCACGTCCTTCTGCTCCTACACGCGTTGAGTCTTTGAGCGAAACGGAGATTCGTTCGGCAACCGAGATTGCGCGTTCTTTCGATAATTCTAGATTCGAAGCAAAACGTCCAGAGCGAATGGGTATATTGTCAGAGTGCCCAGTGACGAGGATTGATCCCTTGAATTGGTCCATTGCCTTGGCAATGGCTTGAACCAGCGGCTCAAGGTCGGTATTGAGTGCCGTTTTGCCGGAGGCAAACAGGTTATTGCCCAGAATGAGAACCTGTCCTTCATTGAACGAATCATTGACCTCAATTAAATTTAGATCGATCTGTGGTTGAAGGAGTTGTTCAAGAGTGACTAGCTGAACGTTCGTGCTGCTACTTGCAGGCGGTGCCGCAGGCGGTACGATGCTGTTGACCTGCAGGGCAGCGGGCCTAATTCCAAAAAAGCCGGCTATTGCGGTATCCGAGCGATCTCCCAGGCTATAGCGATAACCGATGTACACCAGGGAGCTCAATGTCAACGCTGCGGCTCCAATGACCCACAATACGGTCATTTTCGGCAGCTTGCTTTCCTGAACACTGGAGCCCTCCCAGTGTATAGACAGGGCGGCGTCTGGGGTGCTGCGAACACTGCTGATGATTTCATAGAGCCATGCTCGTACTTTCGCGAGTGTGCTTTGGCCGTTTTCTGCAATGCGATAAGTGCCTTCGTAGCCGAGCGACAAGCAGACGTACATCAGTTCCAGAAGGTCGATGTTATCTTTCGGGTGTTTACCAAGGCCCTTAAGTAGGGCAAAAAAACGTTCACCACCGACCACCTCGTTATGGAAGGTCGACAGCATATTGTGTTGTGACCAGTTAGCTTTGTGGCCCCACGGTGTGTTCATGACTGCTTCATCCATCGCTGTGCACATAACATAGCTTGCTTGCGTGACCTTCTTTTGATCATTCAGGATTGGCATTGCGGCCTGTTTGAACTCATTCAGTTCCTGTATGAGGCGGTTGCGCAGCTGGTCAGGGTTGGGGTGGTCAGTAGAATGCCGGATCGTTAGCAGCAGTGGTATCAACCGAGAGGCTGCTTTTTCCAAAGGATTGATGCCTCCAAGAGGGGGCAGGCTTGCAGAAGTCTGCACTGGTGCGCCAGCATTGGACGCAGGTGCCGCTCTACCTTGATTGGATGATGGCTGGAGCACCGTCCGATCATCCTCATCATCGAAGGCAAACGGATCGTTGGTCATTTGCGTATTGCCCACAGTTGCATTTCAAGATCGCTGAAGTTACCCGCTATGTGCAAAGCCAGCTCGCCTGACACTGAAATGTCCCGCCATAGCGGGTCGTCGTCGCGCATCTCAAAGTACACTTGATTCTCATACATCGGGATGCTGTTGGGTACCGTGATGAGCGTCTTAAGCGGGATTCCCTGACTCTGAGCTTCTACCAGGTCGCGTAATTTGGATTTGGAGGAAATAGTGCTCTGACGCGGTAGGCGCCGACTTAGTTCATCGGGTGTCACACGTGCCTTGGCTGCCAATATGAATCGGGATGTTTGGAACAGATTCAGATTCGCGATGGTGGCCGTATAAATGCCTGCCTTAACATGGCGAACTGGGATGGATTCAGTGGTTGAATCAGGAATCCAGTTCAGGCTCTGTCTAAGGTTGTCGAGCAAGGGTGCAAAACTTTTATACTGATCGCGATGCAGGTACGGGCTAAGTTCGGGAGGCAATTTGTTGGGTTGTGTAATGGTACACAAATCGCCGGCAAGCTGAACAAGCTCACGATAAAACACCTCGGGGTGCAAGGAGGGCGATTCGTTTATGTGTTTGAGTAGCGGGCCGGCACGATTAAGCGTTTGCAGAAGCAACAACTGATTGAGCTGAGAGGAATCGCTAGCTGTCGCTGTGCCTATACGGCCAGCAAGATCGACTGAGCGTTGGGTCACTAATCCGCTAAGTTCTCTGGCCAATGTCTGCAATGGCGTTGATGCCTGCAGAGTGATTGTGCAAGGGTAAAAACGTTCGTCCAACACCACCCGGTCATCTTCGCGCTTTTCGGTGACTCGTACCAAAGGAATGGTGTGAAATGCGGTGTGATCATCTCCGGCAACTGTCAGTCTGGTCCACAAAGCAGCCGTAAACACGCTCTCTTCACTGTGCGAGTCAGGGGTGTGTCTGTCACCGACCAATCTGTCGTTGATCACGTAGCGAGAGAATGAGCCAGCAGTGCGTGCCTCTACTGCATCCTTGTCCTGCTGATCTTCAAATGGAAGGGCCAGCGATAGAACCACATTCCTGCAATCACTATCAATTAACAGCGGTGCTGGCAATTCTCCATCCTCTGGCAAATTAAACGGAGTGCCGTCCGGGAATAAGCCTGTGGCCTTGGTGAGTGCAAATTTGCCTTCGCGTAAGGCGTGCGCATCCATTTCGAAGTCAATGAGTCCGTAAGCGTGTGCGCCCATTCCACGAACAATGAGGGCAACCGTATTGAGCAGGAAGCGATCGTGTTGCTGGAAATGCTGCGGACCAAGAAACATTCCTTCAGTCCACAATGTTCGATCATTTTTCTGCACGACAACCTCGCTTTATAAGTGATGCGAACGATATTAGTGAATTCATGCTAACGACTCAGGTTGATGGAGACGCTGTTCGCTCCGATAGTTGCTAGCGCTGCAGCGCTATCAGATGGAGTTACGGTTGCAATTGCCTTCCATACTGCCTGATAAGGGTCGCGATACGCTGCAGCAACCACCAACATGGATTGTGTTTTATTGGCTGGCAATACGATATCTCTAGTTTGCCCTGGCCGCAACGTCACAGTGGACAAAGGCCGAGGTTCCATGACCTGTCCATCAAAATCGAATATTTCTGCAAACTCCTTATTATCAAGATCCGCCTGTGGTGCCATAAGAAAAACTCTCACTTGCACCGGCGAGGGTCTTGATTGAGTGTCTGGGTTCAGATCTTTGCTGGCCGTAAGCCTAAGGGTTAATTCATACGGTTGTTGTGACAACGGTATGGGGGCTGGAGGCGCTGCAATAGCGGGTGCTTCTGGGCCAGATAAAATTCCGACCTTTTCCAGCACTCCACATCCTGAAAGCAGGCTTGCAGCCAAGGCCATTCCCACAATTCTTGTGGCAAGGGTAAATGTGTGGCGGCTTGCACCGTTCGTGTCTCGAATTTTCTGCATGTACCTCTCCGTGGATCTTCTGTTCAAGCTATGTTGGTAAAACTACCCTGCTTATTACGCTAGAAATCGGGACGTCTGCCTGCCTTCTTGATACTTGTTTCATAGGCTTTTCTGAATTCGGCACCAAACAGGTCACTAAAATCGCCAACAGCCTCTTCGCAAATAGTATCGTACTGGTTACAGAACAATTGCCACAATTTTGCCTCACGAGTAATGGGAATATTTGCCGAAAACCCACCAGATTTTCCCAACGTGTTGGCCAGTTTGTCTGGATCAAACTCTAATAACAAGGATTTTACAGCAGACTTCATGCCTTCCAACATGGCAAGTTGATGCAATTTGAGGTCCTCAACTGCTTCCTGAATTGCCCGTTCGGACTGTAAATAGCCGTCGGTGTTGTCAGCTAGCAATTTAGTCAGAGCGTCTGAGGTACTGTGAGAGAATTTCAGAGGATTGTTGCCGCTTCTTGAGAGAGTGGTGGCATCAATACGAATGGCATTTTTTAACTCCATTCGCGATTGCAGCAGGGCCATCATGGCATCGGTCATCTGTGCCAATAATCGGCCTGTTTGCTCTAGCACCTCTGCGCTGTCCCGATGATCAAAGTCCGATCCCCGCAATGAAGCAGCGCTTAACAATGTCTCCAGCGGACTCGGTGAGCCAGCTTCGCTACCGGTGTTACGTCGTGCAGCAGGGCGATGCGCAGGCGCGGCTGCTGGGGGCTGCTGGTTAATGTTCGAATAGGGAGGTCTGGGTGCTCTAGCAGCTTGTCTGGGTTGTGGCCGTGAGGGGCTCGCAGGCTGCGTTGATCCGCTCGCGCCCGCTGCAGGGTTTGGCATGGGCACAGTTCCACCACCAGTACTTGGAAGCCAGTCAAAATCATCATTAGTCGATGAAGAAGTCGCTGGTGCATGAGGCTGTGAAGGTCGGCTGGCGAAGCTTGATCCACTGGCGCTACTGCTATCACTTGGCCAGTCTGACCAGTCGCTTTCGTTTGAGACGGGAGCACTATTTTGGCTCAGTGCCGGTTTTTCATTGATATCCCA
>JBLHWG010000090.1:0-15781 GCA_047629055.1 Halioglobus sp. | reverse complement strand
AGTACGAATTTAATATCACATGGCTACTGTAGGGGATTTACGCATTACTCAGCACATGAATCTGACGCCCTGCCATTAAGGCGCCTATCTTTGCACCATAAGCGGTCATGTGATCAGCTTTGGAATGCGCCTCAAGATCAGCCAATGTTTCCCACTTTTCAATCACCATGTAGGAGTCAACGCCAAGCTCAGTTTGAAAAGGACCGACATCAGGCGTATCGAAAACGGGTTGGTACTCTACACACCCTTTTTCAGCGTGAACCAGTGGTACCAATTTTTTGAATTCTTCTAGCACTTCTTCGCGCTTACCAGGGAGTGTGGTGAGAATAGCGACTACGTGGATCATGAGGGGGTTCTCCTTAAAAGGGTCCTATTTGGGACCCGCTGGGGACTTGATCGGGGCCCAGTCGGGGGCTCGACGGGCTTAAATTCATTTTATCTTCAAATGCACAAATGACTCAAGATGCGCAGTTTGTGGGAACATATCCAGCGGCAGCAAAGTCGTTATCTGATAACCGGCATTGGTCAGTAATTTTAGATCACGTGCCAGTGTTGCCGGATGACACGATACGTAAATCAGTTCTGGTGGACGATTTCTACATAATCGCTCAGTCACTGCAGAATCTAATCCTGAACGTGGAGGATCGACTATGCACAGGCTGGTTGCTACTGGAAGCCTGTTGATTATTTTCTCAACAGGGGACAAATGAAACTGCACATTGCCTAGTTTCATCTGCCGAGAGTTTGCCCGTGCAGCGTCGATGTTTTCTGAGGAGGTGTCCACGCCCATCACTTGCTTATCGGTATGCAAAGCCGCGATCTGGTTAGTCCAGTTGCCACGTCCACAATACAAATCGATCACCGTTGTGCACTCGCTGTTTTTAACGCATTCGAGCAAGCGATTGGTCAGTAGTTGGCTGACTTGGGTATTTACTTGCCTGAAGCCCAAATCTGTAGTGTTCTTCTCAGAGATCGGGGCAACAACCACTAATCTATCCACTATGGCTATTTCAACTCGGCCAGCGGGTACCTCACTAAGATCTGAGGCGAGCCACTCATTAATCGGCTCTTCTGCGATTTCGCAGCGATCAATAGCAATGCGTTCGTCACTTCTGCGCCGCTTGTAGTGAAACTTCCCACCGCGCACTTCACCCTGAATGCGATTGCGGTAGTTGAATTCCTCACCGCCGTGGGCAATGGGTTCTATGGGCACAGTTCCCAAAGTGCCAATGCGTGTTAGCGTATCGCGCAGCTGCTCTTCTTTGGCCTTAAGTTGGTGGGCGTAGGGCACATGCTGCCAGTCGCAGCCACCACAACGTTCGAATACGGAGCAACGTGGCGTTACACGTCCTGGACCTTCTTCTAGAATGTCGATGGTTTCAGCCAGCATGAAGTTCTTTTTACGCTGGGTGATTTTTATCTGGACCTTGTCGCCGGGCATGGTATACGGCACAAAAACCACCCGATCGTCCAGCCGTCCCAGCCCATCGCCGGAGTTTGTCAGCGATTCAATGGTCAATTCTGCCTCTTTTGGCTCAACAGGGTTGCGCTTGTGGCGGTACTTGTTCCAACCTGTTTTGTCCTTCATCGGGTGTTTTTTATGCTGTTGGCCGTCAATCCACCAGTATAAGGGAATTTTGGTTATCCTCTAGGCTCCCGATGAAATAGACGAAGCTTGCCATGTTTGACACCAGTGAAAAGAGCGCAAAACTTGTGCGGCAGCTCGAAGCGTTCATGCAGGAGCATATTTACGCCAATGAATTGGCCCATGCGCAGCAGCTAGAGAGCGCCCCTGTGCGTTTTGGTACCTTGCCGCTGGTGGAAGAGCTTAAAGAGCGTGCCAGGGAAGCCGGGCTTTGGAACCTGTTTGTCCCAGAAGAGCATAAGGAGCATTCGCTGCACGGAGGGTTGAGCTTTGCCGAATACGCGCCACTGGCCGAAATCATGGGCCGAGTTCTGTGGTCGGCAGAAGTGTTCAATTGCAGTGCTCCAGATACCGGCAATATGGAAGTGTTCATGAATTTTGCCACCGATGCGCAGAAAGCCCGATGGCTTGATCCTTTGTTGGCAGGGGAAATTCGTTCATCTTATGCGATGACTGAGCCGCAGGTTGCCTCCAGTGATGCAACTAATATTGAGACAGACATTCGGCGTGATGGAGACTCCTGGGTGATCAACGGTCACAAATGGTTTATCACGGGTGCAATGAATGAGCGCACGCAGATCTTCATTGTGATGGGCAAGACGGATGCTGAGAATGCTAATCGGCACAAACAGCAATCGCAGGTTCTTGTGCCGAAAGACACCCCCGGAATTACGCTTGTGCGTCCCCTTTCAACATTGGGCTTTGATGATGCGCCGTTGGGTCATGCAGAAGTCATCTTTAAGAACGTGCGAGTGCCCGTTGAGAATATGTTGCTTGGTGAAGGTCGCGGGTTTGAAATTGCTCAAAGCCGACTTGCACCCGGGCGCATGCATCACTGCATGCGACTGATTGGCAGTGCACAGCGGTCGTTGGAGCTAGCGTGCAAGCGAGTAACCAGTAGAACAACGTTTGGCAAGGAGCTGAGTAAGCATCAGTCCGTACGAGAAGACATTGCCCGGTGTTTCTCAGAAGTTGAAATGGCTCGACTACTCGTGTTGAAAACCTGCCACGCTATCGATACGAATGGTGTAGCCGATTCAGTAGACATGATTGCTGCCACTAAAACAACCATTCCACTACTGGTGCAAAACGTGATTGATCGTTGCATGCAAATGCACGGTGCAGGTGGGCTCACCTCAGACTATTTCATGGCAGAAGCGTTCAACTATGCGCGTTGGTGTCGTCAAGCGGATGGGCCAGATCAAGTGCACCAAATGGCATTAGGAAAAATGGTCATCAACCGTTATGCATCGACTTTGCCATGAATGGACAGCACGATGTAGCCACTTCATTTGAGTTGGATAGTGAAGTATTGGGTGCGTATCTGGAAAAACACGTTAAGGGCTTTAAGGGTCCATTAACAGCAACTAAATTTTCCAAAGGTCAGTCGAATCCGACGTATCGCATAGAAGCTGTTAGCGGGCAGTACGTGCTGCGTAGAAAGCCGCCAGGTGTATTGTTAAAGTCTGCTCACGCAGTGGATCGTGAGTTTCGGGTAATCACCGCGTTGTATGACTCTGACGTACCAGTAGGAAAGACGTACCACCTATGCATGGAAGATTCAGTCATTGGCAGCGCGTTCTATGTCATGGAGTTTGTAGACGGGCGAATACTGTGGGACCCAGCCATGCCGGGCATGACCAATGCCTCCCGGCAAGCACACTATGCCAGTATGAACCGTGTGCTTGCGAATGTGCATTCAGTGGATGTTGATGCTGTGGGCCTTACCGACTATGGTCGCCCAGAAGGCTATTTGCAACGACAGATTGCTACATGGAGCCGGCAGTATCGAGCTAGCGAAACCGAAGACTTGAAAGACATGGATTGGTTGCTTGCAAATCTTGCGGACAAGCAGCCGTTGAACGATGAAAAAACATCGTTAGTGCACGGGGATTTCCGTCTCGACAACATGATGTTCCACCCCGAACAACCTACCGTGCTCGCACTGCTGGATTGGGAGTTGTCTACCTTGGGTCATCCATACGCAGACCTTGCCTATCAATGCATGCAGCTGCGTATGCCACACGAAGGTTTGATGCGTGGTTTAGGTGGGGTTAATAGAGAAGTATTGGGCATTCCCAGTGAGGAGCAATACGTTGAGTCGTATTGTCAGCATATGGGTTTGTCTGAAATACCGAATTGGGATTTTTACCTGGCGTTTAGCTTCTTTCGTTTTGCAGCCATTTTGCAGGGTGTAAAGAAACGCGCATTGGAAGGTAATGCATCCAGCGAACAAGGATTGAAAATGGGTGAGTATGTGGCGCCCTTAGCAAGCATGGCAGTGGAGCTGATGAAATCATGACATTGAATGTGGACTTGGCCGGGCAGGTTGCTTTAGTCACCGGTGCCTCCAGCGGGTTGGGGGAGCACTTCGCACAAGTGCTGGCAGGTTGTGGAGCCAAGGTTGCGATAGTGGCCAGGCGTGTTGATAGATTGCAGGTTTTGCAGGCAAAAATTAGCGATGCGGGTGGGCTAGCGTTTGCCGTGGACATGGATGTGAGTTCGGAAGGTAGTGTTGAAACTGCGCTAACGGCTATTCAACAAAAATTAGGTAACGTATCAATTCTCGTCAATAACGCAGGTATGGCCGAGTCCAGAAGTTTTCTGAAAATGGACGAGCAGAACTGGCGAAAGACCATGGATGTAAACCTTGATGGTGCATGGCGTGTTGCGCATCGAGTGAGCCAGCAGATGGTGACATCAGGTACTAAGGGTTCTATCGTAAATATAGCGTCAATACTAGGTTTACGCCAAGGGTTTGGGCACACCGCTTATGCGGTGTCCAAAGCAGGTGTTATACAAATGACAAAGTCTATGGCTTTGGAATTGAGCCGTAAGGGTGTTCGCGTGAATGCGTTATGTCCTGGGTACATTGAGACAGAGATTAACGCTAGTTACTTCGCAACGGATGCTGGGCGAGAGTATGTTCAAACTACGCCTGCTGGGCGGGTGGGGCGCTTAGAAGAGTTGGATGGGCCGCTATTATTGCTATGTAGTGAGGCTGGATCGTTTGTTAACGGAGTGGCGTTGGCTGTGGATGGTGGGCATTTGGTGGTTGGGTTGTAGGGGGGCCGTAAATTTAACGAGGTATACCCTAACTTCCCATATGCTCTGCGGTCGCCACAATACGAGTCATTTCCCTCGGTACAGGTTTTTCAATCAGCTTCCCATCAATGACCACTAATCCGGTATCCGCTTTTTCAAATTCAGATATAACACGTCGGGCGCGAGCGTTTTGTTCATCTGATGGCGTAAATACTTCATTCAGCGCAGAGATCTGTTTCGGATGAACAGCGCCTTTACCTGCAAACCCAAGTTCTAGTGCTTGTTGAGCAGCGTGGCGCATGCCTTCAAGATCGTCCAGATCAAGATAAGGTACATCGATCACGTCCAGGCCAGCACTGGCTGCTGCATGGACAACGCGGGACCGTGCGTAGAGCAACGATCCCCAGGCATTTGCACAACGCAATTCGGCAGCCATGCCCCCCCCCCAAAAAAAAACATCGCGTCTATGCGAGGGGAGCAATGCGCAATATCATATGCCGCTTCTAGTCCTGCATTGGATTCTATAATGATATGCAGGCGTGTATTATGACCACGCTCCGTGAGTCGTTGATCTAGTATCACTACCTCATTGGGGGTGCGTACCTTGGGGCATCATGAGTGACGGGGGCGGTGTGTCTGTTGCAAGTATGGCGTGTACATCTTGGATGCCGAAGCGCTCGCGCATCGAATTGATGCGCACAATGCGCTCAACGCCGTCGTCAGCCTGCGGTTGTGCAAACAGAGTTAATGCGAGCCTACGTGCCTCTGCTTTGTCTTTCGGAGCAATACCATCTTCGAGTTCGACACACACGATGTCGGTACCTGACGCCAATGCTTTGGGAAACATATCTGATCGCAAGCCAGGTGTGAAAATAAAACTGCGTCTAGGGCGTAGTGCTCGTTCGTTCATTGAATTTCCTATCAGTTATAGGTTATCGATAGCTGATAACTTCAAATTCCAGCCCATCTTTGTCCTTGAAATAGAAACGACGCCCCGGTTCGTAATTGGCATGCGAATGTGGCTGAAAACCTGCCGCTATGACCGCTTGCTCGGCTGCGTCAAGATCATCAACTACAATGCTGAGGTGATTAAGACCCAGTAAGTGACAGTAGCTATCTACCGCTTTTCCTTGCTCTGACGCTAGGGTATATAGAGTGCCAAGTATGAGCGTTCGCCACCTACGTGAACTGAATACCCACCGTAAATGGCGTCTCCGATCCATCGCACGTGCCAGTCGAAGAGCTCAGCAAGCAGTTGGGCAGTTTCATCTGGGTTCTTAACCGTTAAATTTGTGTGTTCGAGATAGGCTTCGGTCTTAGTGATCTCCAATTCTGATCAGCGATGTGTTGATCGTTCTGTGCAAAGACGACTAATACCTCTAGTAAGGTAGAGGATGAGCGTATCGATGCTTTGTCCCGGTTGCGCGAAACGTTGACGGGATGCATCGGCTGTGGTTGCCTATCACTGGCTAAATGCCGTCTGTATAATCGCGATGAAAACGCCGCACAGTATGGTGCAGGTCCTCGATATTTGTTGGGAGACAAATCCGACGTTTAGCCTTGTTGAACGTTCTCATCAATGGAGAGTTTTGTAAGAAGCATTTGCACTGGCAGAATATAAAGCTCACCGCGTTCTGTTCTATTTAACAGATAAATAATTGCACCATCTTGGTGCGTAAATTTGTTCAGAGTGATTAGTCTGACTGATCGGTATTCATCACCAGCATCGACACTTTGGAATGCGCGATAATACTATTATGTGAAGAAGTTCAGATCCTATCGTTAATGGTTGCCACCACTGAACGAAAGTTCTCAGCAATTTCTGGGTTATACATAAGCGACGTAAAGCACTGAATTCACCATATTTTGATACTTAACCGACTCAATACTAAAGTCGGAGAATAATCAATCAGGTGTTCCCGTATGTACACGGTGTTGTGCCTGTGGTGTAATCTACCGGTAGGCTTTCATATATCTCGAAAGAACCGCTTTAAATTCATTTTCTGGAGGAAATATTTTTATGTCACGACGTAAATTTCTCACCGGCACTGCAGCGGGCCTTACAGCCGTTGCAGGCTCAAGTATTATCACATCAGCTCCTGCGATTGCACAATCCAGGACGAAAATGACCATCGTCTCAACTTGGCCACGCGATTTTCCTGGTTTGGGTACGAGTGCTCAGCGCTTGGTTGCGCGTATTGGCGAACTCTCTCAAGGAAAGATTGAAGTTGAATACTTCGCTGCCGGCGAACGTGTTGGCGCATTTGACTCTTTTGACGAAGTAGCATCTGGAAATGCGCAGGCGTACATCGCTGCAGACTACTACTGGAAAGGCAAGCACCCTGCATTTGCTTACTTCACAGCGGTTCCTATGGGTCTCACCACTACTGAGTGGGCAGCCTGGATCAAATACATGGACGGTCAAGCCTTGTGGGACGAAGTTGCTGATGGCTTTGGACTGAAGTGCTTACCTTGCGGTTCTACGGGTTGCCAAATGGGTGGCTGGTTTAACAAGGAAATCAACAGTGCTGACGACCTTAAGGGTTTGAAGATGCGTATTCCTGGTCTTGGCGGCGACGTCATGGCTAAATTGGGTGCATCTCCTGTGTCGTTGCCTGGTGGCCAAATTTACGAAAACCTGGTTTCTGGTGCTATTGACGCTACTGAGTGGGTTGGCCCATACAATGATTACTTCATGAAGTTCTACGAAGCAGCCAAGTATTACTACGCGGCTGGTATGCACGAAGCGGGTAGTTCTCTGGCTTTCGGCATGAACAAGGAGTTCTGGTCAGGTCTTTCCAAATACGAGCAGGCTATTATTTCAGCTGCTTGCTACGAAGAGCATGCCAACCAGTACGACGAAGCGACAGCTCGTAACGGTGAATACTTGCAGAAGATGATCAATGAGAACGGTGTGGAACTTCGTTATTTCAATGATGATACTTACGATAGTTTTGGTGAAGCGGCTGAGGAAGTGTTTGAAGAAACTCGTGACCACAGCCCATTGGCTGCCAAGGTTCATGACAGCTTTGTCGATGCCCGTACAGAGTTGGGCACTTGGATGAAGAACGCGGCAGTGGGTTACAGCAACCAGCGTAATCGCGTACTGGATCTCTAGATTCCAAAAACGATAGTTAGTATTTAGTAGATCTGTGGGCGAGGCGTAAAAACCTCGCCCACGATTGTATGATCAGTTGATATTCAAGAATAATATTATGGATCCGGAACAGTCTCTTCAACCACCCGCACTGCTAACACGTCTGTTTGGCTGGTCAATGCTGGCGACATTATTTACATATTTACTGAACAACTATTTAACAATTGATCGCGAACTTGCCGGTGCCGGGCAACTTTTCGTGGGCAATTTTTCGATGGGCTCGCTCGCACAGCTATGTATATATCTGGCTGGTTTCGCTATTGCAGCTGCCTACGTGTATCGTGACCGCGCTAAATCATTACGCGACGATGCCAAGCTCATTACCCGATTTAACACCTACCTGATTCGTGGCTGCTTCTGGGCAGTGTTGCTTGTTGGCCTTGCAGACATGAGCATCTCGTTTCTTCGTGTAGAAGGCATATTAGGCAATTACTTCAGCGAAGAGATGGTTAAAGAGCTGGGACGACCGATATTTCGAGGTCTCTATGTTCATTACCCCTTGGCTGCAGCAGGTTTCTTCATCGCCTTGTTTACGCGCACATTAGGTTTTCATTGGCTTGCCTTGCTCATTGTTGCTGCGGAATTAATCATCGTCATAACGCGATTTATATTCTCGTACGAACAAGCCTTTATGGGCGATTTGGTGCGCTTCTGGTACGCCGCATTATTCCTGTTTGCAAGCGCCTACACTTTGCTGCATGAGGGTCACGTTCGAGTGGACGTCTTCTACGCCGGTTTGTCACGCCGAGCCAAGGGACGCGTGAACACAGTGGGTGCAATTCTTTTCGGAATGGCACTTTGCTGGACTATTCTCATCATCGGATTCAAGGGCAAGGCATCCATCATATATGGCCCTATAAGTAATTTTGAAGTCTCGCAGTCAGGTTTTGGCATGTATACCAAGTATCTGATGGCCGGTTATCTAGCTATCTTCGCTATTTCCATGCTTATTCAGTTCGTTAGTCAGTTGTTTGATGCTCGCGCAGATGTGCGAAATGATCCGGGAGCACCTAAGCTCGGTTCCGAAGAAATCGCCATACATTGACCTGCGAAGAGACTTAGATCATGGAACTGTTTTTTCTAGCACTATTATTAGTCACACTGGCAGGCGCTCTTGGCTCAGGCTATCCAGTTGCGTTTGCGCTGCCCGGTGCGGCGATTCTCACTATTTCACTTGCTGCCGTTGCCGGTTATCTGTTTGGCGGTGGTGTTGATGCGTACTTCGCACATGGTGGCCCAAGTCAATGGCTCAGTGCAGGTGTAACCAACCTGCGTGGCATCTATTGGGAAGTAGAGCGAGATACGCTTATTGCGATCCCGCTGTTCATTTTTATGGGCATCATGCTGCAACGCTCGAAGATTGCTGAAGACCTTTTGGTCACTATGTCGCAATTGTTTGGTCCGGTGCCTGGTGGATTGGGAATCTCTGTCGTGTTTGTGGGCGCATTGCTTGCCGCCACGACGGGTATTGTTGGTGCCACGGTTGTTGCCATGGGTCTGATATCGCTGCCCGTCATGTTGCGCAATGGCTACTCTCAATCATTGGCAACTGGAACGATTGCCGCATCTGGCACGTTGGGTCAGATTATACCGCCCTCTATCGTATTGATTATCCTTGCTGATCAGCTGGCTAGTGCCACTGATCAGGCCGGTACAGCCAGGAAAGCCCTGCACAAGGCAGCTACTGGTGAGCTGAGTATGCCATCAGAATTTGCGGTGACATCTACCAGTGCTGGCGAGATGTTTCTGGGTGCACTGGTTCCTGGACTAGTGCTGGTCGGGTTGTATATGGCCTACATACTCGTGTACGCCATACTGAATCCTACGAAAGCGCCTGCCGTGCGCTTCGGTGGGGCCTATGATGGGAAATTTCTTCTTAAAGTCGTAGGAACCCTGGTACCGCCACTGGCGTTGATATTCCTGGTACTTGGAGCCATTATCACGGGTGTTGCCACAGTCAATCAGGCTGGTGCCATAGGTGCGGCAGGCGCGCTCATCATGGCAAGCTACCGTCTAAAGGAAGGCAAGCGAAAATACTGGCCTGCGGCAATCGCGATGATAGCTATTGGCGGTATTGCGGTATCACTTTCGTTTAACGATACCAACATCAAGAACGTTAAAACTGCTGAAGATCTGGAAGCTATTTATATTGCTGTTGGCTTGGTCGTGTTATTGATCGGAGCTTTGTTATGGAGTGGCTTTCGTGTGAACCGTATCGAAAATACCTTGCACGAAGTCATGATTGAAACTGCCAAGGCGACGTCTCTGGTTTTCATCATCTTGTTGGGTGCCGCTATGCTCACGGCAGCCTTTCGTGCATTTGGCGGCGAAGAGCTAGTTCGAGATTTTCTTAACGGCCTTCCAGGTGGCTTCTGGATGAAATTCGTTATTGTCATGGCCGTCATTTTCCTGCTTGGCTTTTTCCTCGATTTTATCGAGATAGCCGTAGTGGTAGTGCCCATTGTGGCCCCAATTTTACTCGCTGATCCTGGCGCCAATATTACCGCTGTTTGGTTAGGCGTCATGATTGGTCTGAACATTCAGACGTCGTTTCTGACCCCACCGTTCGGCTTTGCCTTGTTCTATTTGCGAGGAGTGGCACCAGCTGCGGTCAAGACTATTAATATGTACAAAGGTGTCATCGCTTTTATCGCTTTGCAAATAGTGGCGTTAGGCATCGTAGGGTATTTCCCGCCGTTGGTGAACTACTTGCCGAGCCGTATGTCACTACTGGGCGAAACTGCGCCACCACCTCGCAACCCTAGATTGCAGTTCTGCATTGAAGAATATACCTACGATCAATTTACTGAGAATAGCGAGCGATACAATTCTGCTTTGGCGCAGATGAGTGATCTGGAGCTTTCACTATTACCAAAGAAAATGTCTAAAGACCTGCAGAAAAGCTTTGATGCAGCAGGTGGCGCTATTGCTGCTCTAACTGCCATCAAAACAGCTGAACAGGCCGTCATAGACAACCAGGATCGCTATCGACCTTTTCATACGCAGGTTCGACGAATTCAGTCGAATATACGCAAGTTGGATGTGAGTGCTGAGGAACTTCGTGTTAATTCAAATCGTCTCTTTGGCGAAAATATTGAGGCACGCAGGGACACATTGAACGAGCGTATAACTGACCTAGAAGCTCAAATGGCGGCCTTGGAACAGTCCATTCCAGGGGAGTGGGAAGACGAACACACTCGACATGCTGAGCTTCAGAAAATTGAGGCCAAAGCGCGTAACGATTATCGTCGTATGGCCAGTGACGGCTACGAGGCCTCTAGAGACATAGCTGAAATTCTTGCAGCCACCACTGATTTGCGAAACTTGGGTAGTGCGATACCGGACATGAAGACATTGATGTCAACAAACGAACCTGCTGATCTACTCGACCCTCTCAAAGCACTATCAGCTCAGTTTGGTGACATTCCGGGAGCATCCAAGATTAAATCAGCCGTATCCAAGGCTCGATCGATATTGAAAAAGAAGAACCCTGACACTAACAAAGCAATGGATTCAATCGGTAAGGCAATGGCTGAGTACGACAAGGAGCTGGAATGGCGTAGTGCAGCAGAAACAGATCTATTAGCAAGCTTGCAGGCTTATGAGAGTGAAATGGCCAACACCATTGGCATTCGCCAACAGAATCGTCTGACACGTGAGCAAGCACTTGCCGTTGCTGCCTGCAGTTCGCATCACAGGGATATCTCGCTGAATTTCTAGCGGTATAGGCAACGCATACAAGCGATACGAACGAATAAAACAGACAAAGGCCCCGCAGCTTAAAAGGGGGGTTGAACTTTGGCTTAGTCAACAATTACGCTAAAAAAAGGAGATCCCGCCATGAGCACTAAAAACGCACAGGCCGATAACATCACTATGTCCTCCGGCGGTTTGTATTCGCTGGCTACATTGGGCGCTAAGGATGTCATCGATAAGGCGACAGCACGAGTTCTGTCGGCACTTTCCTCTATTCCAGATCCATTAGAAGACTGTCATTGGTGTTTTAGTGATATGGGGTGCGCCGACGGAGGAACGTCTCTAGATCTATGGCGAGCTGTTGTTGAGTCCATTCGATCTGACAATGCCACCGACATTCAAATCGTTTATGCTGACCAAGTATTTAATGATTTTAATGCTCTGGCTAAAATCCTTCATGGGCACACGGTATTCGACTCCTACCTGCCAACCGCCAGCGATGTTCACGTTCTGCAATCTGCGTCCTCTTTCTATTCGCCAATATTGCCAAAGCAGTCCTTACACCTAGGATTCTCAGCAACGGCAATGCATTGGCTTAGCAGCACGCCTTGTAATATCAGCAATCATGTTCACATGGTGGGTGCTGAAGGAGACGAAAAAGAGGCCTTCGCTAAACAGGCAGCGCTTGATTGGCAAACTATTTTGATGCACCGCAGCCAAGAACTTGTATCCGGTGGCAAGCTGGTTCTGATTAATTTTTGTATCGATGAGAGCGGGTGGTATCTGGGCAATACAGGTGGCGTGAACATGTTTGACAACTTCAACCGCAATTGGCAGACATTTTTAGATCAAGGAACTATAACGGCAGAAGAATATAAGGCTATGACTCTGCCGCAGTATTACAACAATGTTGAAGAGTTCTCGAATCCATTACAGGACCCCGAGTCAATGGTTTATCAATCGGGTTTACGTCTGTCGAATATCGAGACTGAAGTTGTTGCCTGTCCATTTGCTAAAGATTTTGAAAAACACGGTGATGCAGCTGCATTCGCTAAGGCCTACATCCCCACCATTCGGTCATGGAATGAAAGTATATTCAAAGGTGCTTTATCAGATACGAGAAGTTCACAAGAAAAAGACGAACTGATCGAAGCATACTATGAACTCTATGAGCAACAGGTACGCGAAAAACCAGAAGGGCATGGCATGGGCTACGTGCATGCTTACATGACCTTAGAAAAGATCTGAGTCACAAATGATTTAGGTTTTAACCATAACGTCGAAAACCATAGAATGCCCATAGTGCTCAATTTCTTCGGGGGCTAATGTTTTGAACCCTTGCTTTGCATAAAAGCGTTTAACCAATGGTCTGTGAATAGAGACATGCACAAGTAATGGCTTTGGTACTGTGCATAGAGCATTGAGCAATTGTGTGGCAATACCGTTGCCTTGATGCTCGGGCACAACTTCGAGCATAGTAATCAAGAATAGCTTTTGTAAATCTCTTACCGAGGCGATGCCTACGAGCCGTCCATCAAGGATAGCCACCAATGTTCCGTGGACATTGTGCTCGTATATTTTTCCAGAGGCGTGAACTTTTTGAAATAGGCTGTCAGCAGCTTTCGAGCCGATATAGTCCGCGTATTGACTATGCCAAGACGTACGTATAATCGAAACGAACGCGTCGTCCTGCACCCAGTCACGTTGGGTTATTCGCGCGGGATTTCTTGTATCGACCGAATCCAGCGCAAAAATAGTTGTTGGGTCTGTTTTAATGACCACGGAATCGCTGTTTCCTCCTAACGTAGCGGTACGTTATTTATACCATTTTGTCACGACGCTCAGTTGGATGAGGCCTGCTACGCTAGGAATAATGCGCCAATAGGACCGGATCTGGTACTCCATAACGGACTCGTTGGAAATCGATGTTGTTCAATGAATTCAGTTTTCATCTCTAAACCCCAACCTGGCTGAGAGGGTGTCACATAGCAGCCATCGACCACGGCAACCGGGGTTTCAAATACGTCGTCCTGCAAAAAATCCAAGTACTCAGTTAACCGTCCATCGCTCTCTGCCGATACTGCTATCTGATCCCAAAGACTGTAGTGTTGGATCATATTGCATAAACCAATTCCGCCGCCGTGCGGGCAAACCGGAATGCCGAATTTTGCTGCCATGAGTATTACGGCTAAAACGTCATTAACTCCAGCCAGTCTTGTCGCATCAATTTGGCAATGTGTGAGAGCACCTGATTTTAGCAATTGTTTAAAAATAACAGGTGACGGAACTTGCTCGCCAGCAGCAACACCGATACCGTGTGGTTTCATGGCCTCACGGATTTTAACAAAACCGAGAACGTCATCTCGAGCCGTTGGCTCTTCTATCCAATAGGGGCGAAAAGACGTCAAGTGCTTCATCCATTCAATGGCTTCGTCAACGCCCCATATTTGATTTGCGTCTGTCATTAAGTAGGCATCGTCACCAAGGAGACGGCGCAAGAAGCCAAGCCTTTCAATATCCTGTTCCAGATTGCCACCAACCTTGGTTTTAAAGTGACGGAAACCTTGTTGTTGTAATGAAACTATGTGCTCTGCGATTTGCTGGTCGTCCAAGCCGAGCCAACCCGACGTGGAGTAGGCCATCGGTCCTTGGCTACGCATATGCGCTTTTCGGCCGTTGATGCCTTGACGAGCGTTACGCAAAATACCCAGTGCCTCGTTAGGTGTTAAGGCATCTTTCAGATAACGCCAATCAATACAGGAAACAATGGTTTCGGGTGATAAATCTGTTAACAACTCCCACAGAGGTTTGCCTTCAGCTTTTGCCCATAAGTCCCATAGCGCATTCACTAAGCCACCGACAGACATGCGAAAAACACCGTCAGCTAACCAGCGCATTTGATGATGTTCCATCAGTAATTGGTGCAACATAGCAGGTGCCTGAACGAATTCTTTGAGCGTTTTTCCTTTTAGCAACGAGGCGAGGTCGCGGATGCCATACGCTATCCAGTCGTTACCGGCGCCGAGATTGAATACCACGCTATTCCCCACGATACCGGCATCAGTTTTTAAGCTAATGGCAACCGCTGAATAGTCGGGCTTTCGATGAAAAGGGTCAGAACCTAGAAGGGAATCCGATGTGGGTACTCGAATGTCTTCAACGTGAATATCTGTAATTGTTATGTGAGAAATCATAATTAACTATATTGGGCTATTTAGATCTGCCATAAGTACCTTGGATTGCATCTGTTTTATCTCTTCGTATAATGCAAGGCTGGTATCTGAAAATAGTGAAGTTGGTGGCGCATAGTGAATGAAGGCTTGCGATCGATCAACACCACGTGCAAGCATTGCGTATTCACGACGTGCTGATTGTTGTTGCGCATCCGGATTGATATAACGAATGGCGTATCCGATACGCCGCTCATTGGAACTATTTGGGTTAGAGCCATGTATCGCTAATCCGTGATGGAGCGACATTTGGCCCGGCGCAAGGATGATATGTGTACGATCCTCATCGGTCACATCGACGGCTACTTCCTGTCCGCGAGATAGTATATTGTCTTCGGCCTGTGTATCAGTGTGAGGCAATATCGGATTCTTGTGACTCCCCTTAACCAGATCAACACAGCCCGACTCTACCGTGGATGGTGACAATGCAATCCATGCCGTGACCTGGTTTGAGGTCTCTCCGAATCCCCAATAGGTTAAGTCTTGATGCATCGATACTCGCGTTGGAGAATGGGGTTCTTTGATAAAAAAATCTGCACCCCAAATCATCAGATTGGGGCCAATGATACTTTCAACAGCATCGAGTACCGTCGTTTGCATTGCCAATTCCGCTGCCATGGGGATGATGACATCTGAATGCGTGCGAATGTAGTCTTTGAGTGGTCTATTTAATAATTGATTCTGGCGGTCGGTTTCAATGGATTCGAGCTGGTTTCTGAAGTCGTTGGCCTTCTCTGTCGGAAGTGCGGGTAATGGAAATAGATAACCATCGCGCCAATAAGCATCTATCTGTTCTTTGCTTAACGTTGTAGACATTTGACACTCCTCATTTTCGATCTACCGTATCAGTTATTGGTCGGCGTCAGCTATCGACCAAAGCTTGGTAGCATTTCCATGTAACAAAGCGGCTTTTTCATCTGCCGAGCAAGAATCAATCAGTGCATGGGTAGCTGCTACCCAGGTTTCTATGCGCCCGGCCAAGGTGCAGACAGGGCTATCACTACCCCA